>CAXMOH010000478.1:0-4379 GCA_964194855.1 uncultured Hyphomicrobium sp. | reverse complement strand
CGCTGGACACCGGCTCCCCGCGCGATGTCCATCGCGGTGACGACCCGACCGTAAAGGACCGTTCCCGAGGCCTGGACGAACATCGTCTTGTCCGAGCGCGCCTGGAAGATGTCCTGCAACCGCGCGCCGAGCTCCTCGAGGGCCACCGGGTTCTTGTTGACCGTGATCGCGCCCTCCTCCAGGTTGAGGACGACCTGGTTCTTGGGGCTGCTGTCCTTCGGCGCGTTGGGTGGAGGCGGCTGCGGCAGCGAGATGTCGAGCCCCTTCTGGGTGAGCGGCGTGATGATCATGAAAGTGATCAGCAGCACGAGAAGCACGTCGATGAGAGGGGTGATGTTGATGTCGCCCATCGCCCCGCTGTCGCTCACAAAGGTGTGGGAAGCGTGCTCTTCGTCCTCCTGCCATTTGCGGCGACGGGTCCTCGTGTCCATCCTATCCCTCCACCTTTGGCTCGGCGATGAGCGCGATCTCTTCGACCCCGGCTTCGCGGCAGAGGTCCATCACCGTCATGACCTCGGAGTAGGGGAGCTCCTCGTCGGCCTTGAGGTAGACCAATTTGGTCCCCTCGTCCATGTCCTGTATCCGCTCCCGGAGCTTCGGGAGGAGCGCCGCCTGGGTGTCGAGCTTCTCCGAGCCGAAGTAGGTGGTCAGGTCCTTGCGAACGGCGACGACGGGGATCTGGGGCGCGTCCTCACGGTCCTGGATGTTGCCCGCCTGCGGGAGCACCACATCCACGCCCTTCTGGAGAAGGGGCGTGATCACCATGAAGATGATGAGAAGCACGATCATGACATCGGCCATGGGCGTGACGTTGATCGCCGCTATCGCGCCGCCCTTCTTACCGCCAACATCCATTGACATGGCGAGTACTCCTTGGATTCCACGACTGCCGGGGTCCCCTCGGGGAACCCGGCCGAGCCGCTCCGGTGCTAGCCTCTCTTGATGAAGTAGTCGAGCAACTCGGAGCTCGAGTTGTCCATCTCGACGGTGAAGCTCTCGACCTTGCCGTTCAGGTAGTTGAAGGCCCAGACCGCCGGCACGGCCACGAAGAGGCCGAACGCGGTGGTGATGAGCGCCTCTGCGATACCGGCGGAGATGGCCGCGATACCGCCCGAGCCCGTGAGCGCCATGCCCGAGAACGCGTTGATGATGCCGAAGGTGGTCCCGAAGAGGCCCACGAACGGCGCGGTGGCGCCGATGGTGGCGAGGCCGGTCAGGCCCCGCTTGAGGTCGGCGAGGTTGACAGCGGTGGCGCGCTGGATGGCCCGCTTGGCCGCTTCGACGGCGCTCTCACGGTCCTTCTCCAACTCCCCGCTCTCGATCTGGTACTGCCACTCCTGGAGCCCGGGCTTGAGGACCTTCGCCAAGTGGTACATCTTGAACTGCTTGCCGTCGGAGATGTCGATGGCTTCCTTGATCTTTCCCTGCTTGAGGTAGCGGGCCACCTCCGGCGCGTACTTGCGGGACTGCTTGGTCGCCTTGTTATAGGTGTAGTACCGCTCGAACATGACCGCGATCGAATAGATCGACATTATAAGGAGCGTGATGACGGTCGCCCATGCGATCCCGCCCATGTGTTCCATCATCGACATCAAATCGAACTGCATTGTTCCGTCCTCCTGGACTCGTGTCTCGTGCTCGCCCTACGAGAGCTTGAAGTTGACCGTGACGGTCATGATCACGGGGACCGGAACGCCGTTCAGAAGAGTCGGCGTGTAGACCCATTGCCTGACGGCGGTCGTGGCGGACTCGTTCAGCAGCGGGATACCACGAAGAAGCTTGACATTGGTCACCTTGCCCTGAGGCGAGATCGTGCACTCGAGGATGACGACGCCCTGCACCCGGGCCTGTTTTGCGATGTCGGGATAGGTCGGGTCCACGTTCTTGAGCTTCTTGGGTGGCTTGATCTGGCCTCCGATCCGGATGGCCGCCTGGGCTGGCGGTGGGGGGGCGTCGGGGAGTCCACCCACGACACCACCGATGACGCCGCCGGGGACGCCACCTTCCACCCCGCCGGCCACGCCGTCGTCGAAGCCCAGGTCCCGGTCCTCCTCCTGCATGATCTCCTGCGGTATGTCGACCGGCGCCACGAAGGCGCTCTGCTGGAGGACCGGCGTTGGGGCCGAGGGCCGCGCACGGGCCCGCGGGGCGGGCGGCGGCGGCGGCGGCGGCGGTGCCGGGGCCGACATCGGCTCCGCGAAGAAGACCGATATTGACGACTCCGGCAGAATGCCGCTCTGCAGGATCGGCACGATGATGATGGCGGCAGCAGCCAAGGCGTGCAGCACGATCGCAATCGGCATGACCTTAGCCTGGTTGGTCTTGTGCGTTGCCACATCGGAGTCGATGAGGTCTTCGAAGAGCCGTTGTTCCATAACCCCGCGCCTCTAAACTCTGGACGTCAAGACAGTACCTTTCCGGACAAGAGAAGCGGATTCTATCCCTGCGCTTTTCGGCGTGTCAAGGCGTCTGGTCCGGGCCCCCGAGACCCCTGCGACTGCAGGCGCCAGCCTAGGGATTGGACACGGCTGGAGCCGCAGCGGTTCCCTTGCGCGCAGGGCTGGAGGGGCTCAGTAGATGGCGAAGCGGACGGGGGCGTGGGCGATCGTGGGTACGGGCCGCCCGTGCTTGATCGCCGGCGAGAAGACCCACTGGTAGACGGTCTGGAGCGCCGCAGCGTCCAGCATCGGGACGGATTGGAGGATCCGCGCCCGAACGACTCGGCCGGTCGAGTCGATCAGGATCTCGACCGTGACGACGCCCTCGATCTTCTTGACGAAGGCCTCCTGCGGGTACTGGGGCCGGGTAATCTTGATCGGCCTGGGCGGCTGGTCGTAGTCCATGACGGGACCGGTTCCGGTGCCGCCGAGGACCCCTCCCAGGACGCCCCCGGGGATCCCGCCCACCATGCCGCCTTCGACGCCGTCCTCCATGCCCTCCGGGACGCCAAAGTCGCTCCCGAACTCGCTGCCGAACTGGTCGTCCGGCGAGATGGCGTCCTCGGGCTGTAGCTCCTCCACCTCTGTCGGGGTCGGGGTCTCGATGGGGGCTGTGAAGTCGGTCTCCTCGGGGGGGTCCTCGACCACCAGCTGGGGGGGCTGGGGTTCCACCGGCTCCTCCCGCATCTTTGACCCCTTGGGCAGGGGAGGGGGTGGGGGCGGTGGGGGGTCATAAAAGAGCACCGTCATGATGTCGCGGTCGGGAAGCTCCGGAGGCGTGAGGATCGGGATGAAGATGATCAGGGCGATCGCGACGGAATGGACGATGAACGACGCGCGGGTGCCGATCCGCTGCCAGCGGCTGCGCTTTCTCGGCTCGGACGTGACGAGGCTGCCTATGAAGAGCTTGTCCTCGTCGATCGACCCCAGCTTGCGCCCTGGGGCCTCCTCCGGAGCCGTCTCTGTCCCGAAACCGATCATCATCGACATCTTAGCACCCGAGAATCTCCCCACTATGGATGAACGGAGAGTGCCCGGGCCTGGGTTCCCGCAGGCCCGTAAATTCTCGTCAAGAGGGGTGGGGGGCGCCGCTCCACCCCGGTCCGAGGCTCTCTAGAGCGCCGCCTTGGCCGCCTTTGCCTCGGGCCGCGCCTTGCGCCCGTACCAGAAAGCGACGAGAGGGACGGCAACGAACATCGTGGAGTACGTGCCCACGATGGTGCCGACCACGAGAACGAAGCTGAACCCGCGCAGCACCTCGCCCCCGAAGAGGTAGAGCCCCATGAGTGCCAGGAAGGTGGTTCCGCTGGTGATCACCGTCCGGGAGAGGGTCTGGTTGATGGCGTTGTTCAGCAGCTCCGACATGGAGAGCTTGCGTCTGTGCCTCAGGTTCTCCCTGGCGCGGTCGAAGATCACGATCGTGTCGTTGACGCTGTAGCCGACCAGGGTGAGGAGTGCCGCGATGACGTTCAGCGTGATCTCGTATCCGAAAAAGGTCAGGATCCCCAGGGCGACGATGACGTCGTGCAGCGCCGCCACGGCGGCCCCCGCGCCCCAGATGCCGCCCTTGAAGCGGACGCCGAGGTAGATGAGCTGGAAGAGCAGACCCAGGCTCACCAGGAGGATGGCCTTTCTACGGAGCTCGGCCCCCACGATCGGGCCCACGATCTCCGACGAGGACTCGATCACGGGGTTCTCGCCGTATTCCTCGGCCAGGGTGGCCAGGGTTGCCCGGGCGGGGGCGTCGAGGTCGGCGTCGTCGGCCTCGAGAGCGAGCCGGATGAGGACCTTGTTGTCTTCCGCCTCGCCGAACGTCTGGATCACCGAGCCCGGGGAGGTGCTCTCGACGGCACCGCGGATCTTCTCGATCTCGGGAGTGGACTGGAACTGGAGGATCAGCTGGGTTCCCCCCGAGAACTCCACGCCGTAGCGGACCTGGCC
>CAXMOH010000477.1:0-2744 GCA_964194855.1 uncultured Hyphomicrobium sp. | reverse complement strand
ACCATCTCGCCAGAGGCGACGCCCCGTGAAGGCCACCGGAAGCCGGAAGACGATCGGCCACGTCGTCTTCCTGCGTGCGGCCAACGTGGGCGGCAGGAACGTCTTCCGCCCGGCACAGCTCGCCCGCGACCTGGAACACCTTGACGTGGTCAACGTGGGCGCCGCGGGCACGTTCGTCGTGCGGGGGAAGGCGAGCGCCGCGCGAATCCGCCGCGAGATCCTGGCGCGGCTGTCGTTCGAGCCCTTGCTCGCGGTGGTGCCCGCTCGCGAGGTCGTGGCGCTCGTGCGCAGCAAGCCGTTTGCCGGCGTCCGGTTCGCGAAGGATCGGCGCGGGTGGGTCGCGGTCCTCGACAGCCGGCCACGACACCAGGTCCGTCTGCCCGTTTTCGTCCCGGCACCGAAGGGGTGGAGCGTCCGCTTCGACCGCGTCCAGGGGTGTTTCGCCCTCGGCCTCTGGCAGCGGCGCCCCGGCGGCTTCGTCTTTCCGAGCCACGTGGTGGAGAAGGCGCTCGGCGTCCCGGCAACCACTCGCTGGTGGGAGACCATCGAGCGCACCGCCGAGCTCGTCCAGGTCCCGTGAGAGAATCCGGCGACGCTCTGGACGTCCGCGCGGGAAGGAAGGTGGACCATGCGCCTTGGCATCGGCACCTATACATACACGTGGGCCGTTGGCGTTCCCGGCCATCTGCCGGAGATTCGGATGACCGCGGCCGACCTCGTCAAGGCGGCGAACACGGCGGGGCTCCGGTGCGTCCAGATCGCCGACAACCTGCCGTTGGAGCAGCTCTCGACCGAGGAGCGGCACGCGCTTCTCGAGCTGGCCGAGAGCCGCAGGGTGGCGATCGAGGTCGGGGCGCGTCGGATGACGCCCGAGCATCTCGCCACCCTCATCGACGTCGCCGCCTTCTTCGGCTCCCACGTCCTGCGCTTCGTGATCGACGGGCCGGGCTTCGAGCCGACCGTCGACGAGGTGGTGACGATCGTCCGCGAGGCGCTTCCTCGGCTGCGGGAGGCCGGAGTCAAGATCGCCATCGAGAACCACGACCGGCTCGTGGCGGCGGAGTTCCGGGAGATCGTGAAGGGGACGGACGAGGATCAGGTCGGCATCTGCCTCGACTCGGTGAACTCCATGGGGGCGGGGGAGGCCGTCCGCGACGTGGTCGACACCCTGGGACCGTGGACCCTGAACCTGCACGTGAAGGACTTCACGGTGCGGCGGGTCTCTCACATGATGGGCTTCGTCGTCGAGGGCACCCCAGCGGGCCAGGGAATGCTGGACATCCCGTGGCTGCTCGAGGAGGTGCGACGTCACGGCCGTTGCCAGAGCGCCATCCTCGAGCTGTGGACGCCGCCCGAGAGCTCTCCGGAGAAAACGGTGGCGAAGGAGGCCCGCTGGGCGCACGACAGCCTCGGGTATCTGAAGCCGCTCTTCGCGTAGAGCCAGGGCACCGGGCCGCTACGGCAGCGTCACGATCGCGAGTCCGCCCTCGCGAATTTCGACCTCTTGCCGGGCTCCGCCCTCGACCGCGAAGACGTAGCGGCCGGGGGCGACGTTCTCGAGGCGGCGTCACCCGGGCGACTGCCTCGACCGGCCCAGAGCCTCACCGTCGCGCCGACGACGGGTCCGCCGCGGGCGTCCTGCACACGCCCCGCCAGCGCGGCGGCCGGGGCCAGGCGACGTCGCCAAGATCCTCTCCGCTCGCATCGACCAGCTTCCCCAGACGGTGGGGAGCGCTCCCGCCTCCCGAGAACTCGACTCGGACCGGTAGGCCGCTGCTCGCTCCGGGCTTCGCAAGGCGCACCTGGAAGAAGCCGTCTTTTTCGGTGAGCCCCTCGGCAAGCGGCTTCGGCTCGTCTTCGCCCCGCGCCTCTCGGCGGGACCTCTCGAAGCCATCCTCGAACGGGAGGATCGCGACGGCGACCCCGGCCGCCGGTCGGCCCTCCACGAGAACACGTCCCCGCACCTCGGCCGCCCGGGCCTCTCCCGTGGCAAACCTGAGAGCCGCCGCCACACAGAACATCCAGCGAACCGTCATGGCCCGTTGAGACGCCAGACGGCCAGGCTCAGCGACCCGGCGAAGAGAATCCAGACGAAGTACGGAACGAGCAGGAGTGCGGCGCGACGCCTCACCGGATAGAACGCCACGATGGTGGCCAGAGTCGCCACCGTCATCGCCACGATGTCGTAGAAGGCCCAGTCCAGCCGTTTGAAACCAAAGAAGATCCAGGGCCAGACGGCGTTGAGCGCCAGCTGAAGGAAGAAGAGCAGCACGGGAATGCGCGCGCCCTCACGCCAGACCCTCCATCCCGCTACGGCCATCAAGGCGTAGAGGACCGTCCAGACCGGCCCGAAGACCCAGCCCGGGGGAGTCCAGTCCGGCTTGGCGAGAGCCGTGTACCAATCGGCGAAAGCCGTGCTGGCGACCCTTCCACCGAGGAGCGATGCTCCGAAGCAGAGCACAGCGAAGGCCACGAGGCCCGCCATGTCGCGGACCAGGGGAATCTCGACGGCCGACAAATGGAGGCGTCCCACGGCTTCCTCAACTCAGATTCTTCGCCGAAAGGGAGGCCAAAATCCAGCCCTTGACGCAGAGGTACGCAAAGGCTGGATAAGATGAAGAGGGATGTCACTTCAGGGAGGCCGCCGAGATGCCTGATCCCCGGGTCCCCGAGACCCTCGACGGATGGAGCGTACTGCATCAGATGTTCCGCGTCCGCTGGACCGAATGGGACGCCCTGTCCGA
>CAXMOH010000476.1:0-4493 GCA_964194855.1 uncultured Hyphomicrobium sp. | reverse complement strand
GGCCTGACCATCGGCTTCTTGACGGGGTTTCTCGGGGTGGGCGGGGGCTTTCTGATCGTCCCGGCGTTGACGCTGCTCGGCAAGCTCCCGATCCGCACGGCGATCGGCACGTCCCTGCTGGTCATCGCGATGAACTCTGCGGCCGGACTCGCCAGCCACCTCCGCCACGGCGCGATGCCTCTCAATCTCACCGCCGCTTTCGGAGCCTCGGCGATGATCGGAGCCCTTCTCGGTGTCCGCTTCTCGAACAAGATCGCACCCCTCCACCTGCGCCGCGCGTTCGGTGTCTTCGTACTTCTCATAGGGCTCTCGCTCCTCGTAGCGAACCTCCTGCCGGAGGGCGGCACAAGGGGAGGGTGACGAAACGGCGGATCCGACGCGGATCTTGCCCGCAACCGGCCTGTTTTGCTAGACTTCGGGACGGGAGGTCTGTCCATGGCCGAAGAGGCCGCCGGTTCGAAGGCCCGTTGCGTGAGTTGCCGGGAGGAGATCTCGATCCCCGAGCAGTACGCCCACGGAGACCACATCGGCTGTGGCGCCTGTGGGACGAAACACAAGGTGGTGCGCGGCGAGCGCCTCAGGGTCGTCATTGCCGACGCGACCCCGCTCCGCGACGCGCTCGACCAGAATCAGCAGACGATCAAGCGGATGAAGGCCGATCTCGCCCAGGCCCGGGCGAGCTATGGTATCGGTGCCAATGGCTTCGGGATTGGTGTGGCCTTCGCCATCTACCAGGTGGGATGGAAGGGCGAACCGCTGAGCATGAACCTCCTGTGGAACGCCATCGGCATCGCGATCCTGTGTGGTGCGTTGCTCGAGGCCGCCAACTGGGCCTTTCTGGCGAAACGACACACGATCACCCGGCTGTTGGCGGAGCTCGACGAGGCCAACGGCGAGGCCCGGCAGCTTCGACAGAAGATCCGCGACGCGACCCGTCTCTAGCTGTCCCATGCTCCGACGCGCGGCGGCGGTCTACTCGATCTGACCCGTGTCGACGAGTTTGACGACCGTGCGGTAGACGAAATAAGAGCAGCGGGCAACGTCGCGCTCGAGGTCGTCCAACGACGCGCCCTTCTTGAGACGCGACCACACCGCGGCGGCCAGCTCGACGCTGTCGGTGTCCTCCCAGGACAGCTGACCGCCCTTTTGGCGGAACACGTGTTGCGGGTCCGGGACCCTCTGCTTGAGGATCGGCAGCTCGTCCTGCAGGCGGACGGACTCCATGAGGAGCGATATCGCCGGCAGGCTGACCTCGCTCTGGACCTCGTCCTCTTCCATCTCCCGGCCGGTGAAGGAGAAATCGCCCTCCACCGTGCTCTGAAAGAGCTGGTAGACGGCGTCGTCACCGGCCAGGTGGCCATACCGCGCCCGATAGATGTTGCCCCTGAAGAAGGAGAGCTCCGCGAGCTTTTTCTTCTCGCGCGTCACCGTAAGGTTGCCGGTTTGACGGGAGCCGATGAGGGTCTGGATGACGGTCGCGAGGTCGAAATAGCGCAGGCTTCCCTGGAGCTGCTTCCCAGACGCGCGGGGCACCTTCAAGGTCGTGGTCTCGAGCCGGCGGGCGAGAACCACACAGAGATTGCGCGAGAAGGCAGGCAGCGAGTCCATCAGGTCGATGAACACCGCCCGCTCAACGGCGAACAGCTCGGCATGCTGCGGAGAGCGCACCGTGGCGCTGCGGGTGGAGCCGGTGAGCAATGCCAGCTCCCCGAGGACCTCTCCCGTCCCGAGGTAGGCGACGGGCACCGCGTCGGTGGCGTCGGTCGGCGTCGCAAGCACCTCGAGCACCCCGCTCTTGACCACGAAGAGCCGGTCTCCCTGGTCCCCCTGATGAAACACCACCTCACCGGGCCCGAACTCGACGAGCTGGCCCTGGGCAAGGACCGCGCGGACCACCTCCGCCGGCTGGCTCTCGAACAACTCGGAGTTGCGCAGAAAGTCGGGGTCGATTGATTCGGCCATGAGGGCAGACGATTATAGCGCTCGAGCCCCGAAGGCTATTCTGCGGAAAAGCTGTGCTACCATCCCCGTCGCAAGGCGCGACGGGCGGCTTCGCCACGAGGCAGAAGAGTGGTTAACCCGTTGAAAAAAGGGCTGTTGTCGGAATACGACCGAGGAATGACATAGGGGACCTCTTCCCCCTCGACCCCGGTGCGCATTTTTTTCACGACGGAGCTCCCGAAATGACGGCCTCGACCCTGCCAGCCATCACCCCCGCCGACGTCCACGCCGTCCTCGCCAGGCACCTCCTCGCCGACGGCTATGGGATCGTGTTCGATCTGGAGAAGAGCCACGGCGCCTGGATCAGCGACTCCCTCTCCGGCGGGGAGTACCTGGATTTTTGCACCTTCTTTGCTTCGAGCCCCATCGGCTACAACCACCCTCGCATGCGGGAGCCCGGGTTCCTCGAGGTCCTGCACCGTGCCGCGCTGCTCAAGCCGGCCCTCTCGGACATCTACAACGTCGAGTTCGCCGCATTCGTCGAGGTCTTTGCCCGCCTCGCCATGCCGAGCTGCATGCGGTACGTCTTCTTCATCGAAGGGGGGGCGCTCGGGGTGGAAAACGCGCTGAAGACCGCTTTCGACTGGAAGGTTCGGCGCAACCAGGCGAAGGGCATCCCCGGCGAGAAGGGGCAGCAGATTCTTCACTTTCGAGAGGCATTCCACGGGCGGACGGGCTACACGCTCTCCCTGACCAACACCGATCCAGCCAAGACGGCCCGCTTCCCCAGGTTCCGCTGGCCACGGGTGGACAACCCCAAGCTGCGGTTTCCCCTCACGCCCCAGGTCGAACGAGACGTCATGGCAGCCGAGCAGCGCTCTCTCGAGCAGATCGACCAGGCGTTCGCCGACCACCCGGACGACATCGCGGCAATCATCATCGAGCCCATCCAGGGGGAGGGCGGCGACAACCACTTCCGTGGCGAGTTTCTGCAGGCGCTCCAGGCGAAGGCCCGAGCGAACGAGGCCTTCTTCATCCTGGACGAGGTCCAGACGGGTGTGGGCCTCACCGGCCGGATGTGGGCTCACGAGCACTTCGGTCTCGAGCCGGACGCCATCGCCTTCGGAAAGAAGACGCAGGTCTGCGGCTGCATGGTCGGGCCCAGGGTCGACGAGGAGCCGGAGAACGTCTTCAAGGTGTCGTCGCGGATCAACTCGACGTGGGGCGGCGGGCTGACCGACATGGTGCGCTTCGGGCACTTTCTCGAGATCCTCCACGAGGACAACCTCGTAGAGAACGCCCGCCGCGTCGGCGAACACCTCCTCGATGGCCTGCGCGCCATCGAGGAGGAGATGAGCCCTGCGGTGTCGGGTGCTCGGGGGCTCGGCCTCATGATCGCGTTCGATTTGCCGACGCCGGAGCTTCGTCGAAAAATGCACGAGCGGCTGCTCGCGAACGGGCTGCTGCTCTTGACCAGCGGGGAGAGGTCCATCCGCTTTCGGCCGCCGCTCAACCTGACCGCGGCCGAGGCGGACACGGCGTTGGAGATCCTCCGCAAGAGCCTCAAGGAGCTTTAGGGAATGATCGAGAGCGAGGCAGCGATACGGATCTACAGTGAGACGCTGGCCACACTGCTGGGGGCCAAGGTCGCGAACGGCAAGCTCGTCCGCGTCTCCAAAGACGGTTACTACGAGGTCACCCTGGCTACGCAAGGGGGGAACTACACGACACTTCTCCCCATCGCCGCGACCGTCATCATGGCGGCACAGCCGGAGGCCAACGTCCCGGCGATGGAGGTCGAACGCTGAGGCGGGGAACGCACCTCTCGGGAGGCTCGGCATGACGCGGACGGTGAAGGTCGCCGTCGTGGGGCTTGGCTCGACC
Organism: uncultured Hyphomicrobium sp.; assembly: GCA_964194855.1. Classification (GTDB taxonomy): domain Bacteria; phylum Acidobacteriota; class Vicinamibacteria; order Fen-336; family Fen-336; genus JAJDNS01. The sequence continues at coordinate 668 of CAXMOH010000476.1, read as the reverse complement.
GGGCAGGCCGTCACCCGCCTTCTCCTCCAGACGCCGTTCGTCAAGGTGATCGGGGCGGCGGACTCGGCCCCGGCCTCGGCCGGCAAGGACCTGGGAAAGGTGCTGGGACTCCCCCGCCGGCTCCGGATAAAGGTGGACGGTACACCGGAGCGCTTCATCAAGAAGCTCCGCGCCGACGCTGCCGTGGTCTGCACGTCCTCGATCCTGAAGGAGGTGAAGCCACAGATCCTCGGGCTCGTGGCCAGGCGCATCAACGTCCTGACGAGTTGCGAAGAGCTGGCCTTCCCGGTTCCCCGGCGAGCGACCGCCGCCCGGGAGATCGACCGAGAAGCCAGGAAGCGCAAGGTGTCGGTGCTGGCGGCGGGGCTCAACCCCGGCTTCGCCATGGATGCCCTGGCCCTGATGCTCACGGCCACGTGCACCGGGGTCCGGCGCGTCTCGGTGACCCGAGTGGAGGATGCCGGCACCCGCCGGCTCCCCCTTCAGCGCCGTGTGGGGGCCGGGCTGAGCTCGGTCCAGTTCCGCCGCGCCGTCACCGAGGGGACGGTGCAACACGTAGGTCTCGTCGAGTCCGCGCACATGATCGCGAGCTGCCTCGGCTGGAAGCTCGACAAGGTGGACGAGACGCTCGAGCCCGCCCTCGCGCCGCGGGACCTGGACACCGAGTA
>CAXMOH010000475.1:0-12329 GCA_964194855.1 uncultured Hyphomicrobium sp. | reverse complement strand
GGTCGTGGAGGCCCTGGCTCCCGGGCGTCACAGGGTGAACTTCACCGCCAGCACCGAGCTTCGGGACAAGCTGGAGCGTCTCAAGGCCCTCATGCGCTCGTCGGTGCCGGATGGCGACCTGGCGAAGGTCATCGACGCGGCCGTCACCGAGAAGCTCGAACGCATTGAAGCGAAGCGCTTTGGGAGAACGAGGGCCCCTCGGAAGAAGCTCGCCGAGACGGACACCACACCCAAGTCGCGCTACATCCCGGCGCCGGTGAGGCGGGTCGTGCACGAGCGCGACGGGGGCCGGTGCACATACCGGGACAAACATGGAAAGCGGTGCACAAAGCGCGACGACCTCGAGTTCCACCACAAGAAGCCTTTTGGGCGCGGGGGTCCCCACAGCCCGGAAGTGGTGACGCTGCTCTGCGAGGTGCACAACGCTCTGATGGCGGAGGAAGACTATGGGAAGGAGATGATGGCGCGGTTCCGACGCTCCACGGGTGGCGTTTCGAAACAGGTGAGTGTCTATGGGTCTTTGTTCCCGGCGATCGGCGGCACGCGAGGGGCCGATCGCCAAGGACAGAAACGATCAGTCTGAGAAGCCCATGTTGGATTGGCGACAAAGAATCCATGCATACCATCGCAGTCGGATGCTTCGTCACACGTCCGAAGTCGAAACTCGTGCCAAGGCTCGTCAGACTCTTCGGGCCCGCCCAACGAATGGAAGTTCTGACGCGGCGCGCGGCCACAGCGGGTTCCAGGCTGAACGCGTGGCTCTGTCAAAGCCCCAGCATGGCGAGGCCGTGCATGGCGTACTTCTGGATCTCGTCTTCGTACTTGCGGAAGAGCGTCACGTTCGCCGGTGGGACTGCGACGGCCTCGCTGCCGCCCGCGCTCATTCGGAAGAGGGCCTCGTCGAGCCGCTCCAGGTCCTCGTCGGAGACGCTGCTCATGCCGGGGAGTCCCTCCTCCCGGGCTCTTTCGAGGCCGGCTCGAAGTGTCTCCTGCAGGCGTCGAGTCGCCTGGGAGACGGCCTCGGCTGGGAGCTTTCCGGTTCCCGACTCGGTCTTCGCCGCGGCGGCCGCGACGTAGACGGCGGTGCGGATCGCCGAGTACTCGGGCTCCGACATGCCGGCTTCCGTCAGGGCCTTGAGCTGGGCGAGACGCAGATCGGCGAACATCTCCGCGGCCCGGGCGCCGATGGCGAGGAGCTCGTCGGTGGTGGGCGAGGCGGCTCGGTGCTCGACCTCCGCCCGAAGCGCGACCAGCTCGCTCTCGTAGGACGCGTAGACCTCGTGGACGCGTCGCCGGACGTCCAGGAAGGCCAGGAGGCGCTCCTCGAGGACGACTCCATCGTCCCGCCGTTCGTAGGGGTGGGCGTTGGCCTTGCGCTCCCAGGCCTCGAGCTCGTGGTTCCGGACCACGAGGGCCTCGAGGCCGTCGGTGAGGTCGTAGGCCCTGTCTTTGAGCCACCAGGTGCCGACACCCAGGCCAGCGACCAGGACGACCGCACCCACGATGGCCAGGCACCCGCACCCGGCCAGCGTCTTCGTCCCTGCGCCCATGACGTCTCTCTCTCCCGGCGGTGCGAGGGAGTATAGCGCCCGGGGTCTGCCGCGGCCGGATCGGGGTATGATGTTCTTTCCCGGTTGCCAAGAAAGGAAGCGGGCAAGAGGAGGATCGATGGAACCCACGTGGCACGACGGTCTGAGTCGCAAGGCCCTGGTGGAGCTGGTGGAAGCGCTGCTCCTGGCCATGGACAAGTCCGTGCCGCGCCTCGACGCCATCGGCCACCACCTCGCGCTCATGGCCCAGCAGGGCGAGGAGTTCGAGGTCCTCGGCGGAATCGGGGATCAGATCGCCGACATGAGCGACGAGCTCTACTCCGCCAGCGACCGCGAGAAGCTGCGCGAGTGGGGGAACGAGATCGACGCTCCCGGCAAGGCGCACTAGAGCGGTGACGGTGGCGGCAAGCGGGGTCGAGACGACCCTCGGCTCGAGATCACGTGTGAAAGCGCGGGGCGAAGCCTCGCGTGCGTCGTCCGAGAAGCTGGCGAAGACGGGCCTCGCCCCGACGGTCGGGATGGTGAGCCTGGGCTGCCCCAAGAACCTCGTCGACGGAGAGGTCATGCTGGGGCGGCTCGAGCAGACCGGCCACCGCGTCGTCTCGGACCCGGGCGACGCCGACGTGGTGGTGGTGAACACCTGCGCGTTCATCGACAAGGCGAAGCAGGAGTCGGTGGACGCCATCCTCGAGATGGCCGGGGAGAAGGAGACCGGCCGCCCCCGGCGGCTGGTGGTCACCGGCTGCCTCACCCAGCGCTACGACGCGGAGCTGCGCCGGGAGATCCCGGAGATCGACGCCACCCTCGGCACCGGCCAGGTGGAGGAGATCGTTCGGGCGGTGGACGGGGAAGCGACCTCGCTCGCCGACGCCCCGGACGGACCCCCGACCTGGGTCTACGACCACACTGCCCCGCGAGTGCTGGCGACGTCGCCCTGGCTCGGGTACGTGAAGATCTCGGAGGGGTGCGACTACACGTGCTCGTTCTGCATCATCCCGACGCTCCGTGGCCGTCACCGCAGCCGCGGGGTGGAGGACATCGTGGCCGAGGTGACGGCCCTCGGCGCACGCGGCGTGCGCGAGATCGTCCTGGTCGCCCAGGACTCGACGCGCTTCGGCCTGGACCACGGCGTGCGCGACGGCCTCGCGTATCTCCTCAAGCGTCTCGGTCGGATCGACGGCATCCGCTGGGTCCGGGTGATGTACGCCTATCCCCAGACGCTGTCCGACCCGATCCTGGACGTGATCGCGGATGAGGAGAAGGTGGTCAAGTACGTCGACATCCCCCTCCAGCACGCCAGCACGGCCGTCCTGAAACGGATGAAGCGGCCCACGGGGCGTGGACACCTGCTGGGGATGATCGAGCGAATCCGCGAGCGGGTCCCCGGTGTGGCGATCCGGACCTCGTTCATCGTCGGCTTTCCCGGCGAGACCGACGCGGACTTCTCCCAGCTGCTGGATTTCGTGACGGCGGCGCGGTTCGACAACGTCGGCGTCTTCACCTACTCGGACGAGGAGGGGACGACCTCGTACGATCTGGGGGATCGGGTGCCGGCTCCGGTGAAGGAAGGTCGTCGCCGAAAGCTCATGTCCCTGCATAAGCGGATCTCCTCCCGGCGCAACAGGGCACGGGTCGGGGAGCGGGTGGAGGTGCTGGTGGAGGGGACCCACGCCGACACGGACCTCCTGCTCCGTGGGAGGACCGCCGGCCAGGCGCCCGAGATCGACGGCCAGGTCATCATTAACGACGGAACTGCGGAGCCGGGAACGTTCGTGATGGTGGAGATCACCGAGGCGCATCCGTACGACCTCGTGGGGCGGGTGGTCCCCGCCTGAGGAGCCCCCCTCCCGGGCTCGGGGGGGATCGGGATCCCGGCCGACCGGCGCCCGTACGCCGTGATGCCTCAGGTACTTGCGACGAACAGGGGTGACGGGCGGGCGGGGTTTCTCGCTTGCCTTGAAAGCCCGCCGGCTGATAGGATGATCGTTCGCAATCTGGAGTGTCACCAGAGTGGGGGTCACCCACTCTTTTTTTTGGAGGGTGCTCGACTGACGAAGCAGGACGGAGTGCTGGGGCAGGTGCGCGCCGCGGCCGCCAGGGTCACGGCCGATCGGGCCTTCGAGCTCGTGGACGTCGAGATTCAGAAGACGGGCGGAAGCCAACTCGTGCGTCTTTTCGTCGACAAGTCCGGCGGCATCGGGCTCGACGACCTGCGGTCAGTCTCCGAGGAAGTTTCGGCCATTCTCGACGCCGAGGACTCCATCGACGGAGCCTACACCCTCGAGGTGTCATCCCCTGGCCTGGACAGGCCACTCAAGACCGAGGCGGACTACCAGCGCTTCGTCGGCCACGTTGCAAAGCTGTCCAGCTACGAGCTCATCGACGGCCGGCGCCACTGGACGGGACGGATCGCCTCGTGCGAGGACGGGGTCGTGACCCTGGACCTCGAGAAGGAAGAGGTGGCCGCGCGCATCCCGTGGGCCAGGATCTCTCACGGCCGTCTCGAGGTGGAGTTCCCCAAGCGGGCTAACGGGTGAGCAAAGCAGCCATGGCCAACAACCTGCGTCAACAAATCGAGCAGATCAGCCGGGAGAAGAACATCGATCCCGACGTGATCATTGCGGCCATCGAGGACGCGATCCTGACCGCCTCCAGGAAGCACTACAAAGAGGAGGAGGATCTGCGCAGCCGCTTCAACGACGAGAGCGGGCAGATCGACGTCTTCGCTGTGAAGCAGGTGATGGAGGAGGTCGAGATCGAAGAGACGCAGATCAGCCTTGAAGAGGCGCAGAAGCTCTTCCCTGGAGCGGAGATCGCCATCGGTCAGGAGATCGAGTTCCCCAAGCCCACCGACATCCTCGGACGCATCGCGGCGCAGACGGCGAAGCAGGTGATCTTCCAGAAGGTGCGGGAGGCCGAGCGCGACAACGTGTACGCCGAGTACTCGGACCGGGTTGGCGAGGTGGTGAACGGGATCATCAAGCGTCAGGAGATGGGAGACTTCATCGTGGACCTCGGCCGCGCCGAGTCCCTGCTGCCCCGCAAGGAGCAGAGTCGCGCGGAGGCCTATCAGACCGGCGACCGTGTCCGGGTGGCCATCGTCCGTGTGGCGAAGGCGGCCCGGGGCCCCCAGGTGATCGTGAGCCGCACGGATCCCGCCCTGCTGATCAAGCTGTTCGAGATGGAGGTCCCGGAGATCTACGACGGAACCGTCCAGATCCGCGGGGCGGTCCGCGAGGCGGGGGAGCGAGCAAAGGTTGCCGTGATCTCCCGCGAGCGCGACGTCGACCCGGTCGGGGCCTGCGTCGGGATGAAGGGAACCCGCGTCCAGTCGATCATCCGGGAGCTGCGGGGAGAGAAGATCGACATCGTCGAGTGGAACGAGGATCCCACGGCCTTCGTGATCAACGCTCTCTCACCGGCCAACGTGAGCCGCGTCTCGATCGTCGACGAGGAGCAGCGGATCATGGAGGTCGTGGTCGAGGACAAGCAGCTGAGCCTCGCCATCGGGAAGAAGGGGCAGAACGTCCGGCTCGGCGCCAAGCTCGTGGGCTGGCGGATCGACATCAAGAGCGAGGAAGAGAAGCGCCGCGAGGTCGAGGCCGAGATGGCTCGGATGGCCCGGATGGTGGACGAGCTTAAGAGCCTCGAGCGCTTCGGGATCGCCGACAAGATGAGCCAGAAGCTGATCGATGCAGGAGTGGCCGGCCTCGCCCACATCCTCGAGATGACGGACGAGGAGATGCAGGTCGTCGACGGCGTGGGACCGAAGACCGCCGAGAAGGTCCGCGAGGCCGCGACACAGGCCAAGGTCGAGTGGGACGAGCTCGACGCCCAGGAGACGGAGCGTCTGGCCGCGGAGCAGGCGGCCGCCGACGAAGCGGCCCGCGCCGAAGAGCAGGCGCTCGCCGCGGAAGCGGCGGCAGAGGAGGCGGCGGCGAAGGAAGCCCCACCGGACGAGGCTGGCGGCGAGGAGCCTGCGGCTGCCGCAACGGATGGGGCAGAGCCGGCGGCCGAGGACGGCGCCACGAACGAGGAACCCGCCGACGAGACGATCGAAGCCGCGGCCGAGGGGGAGGAGGCCGCGGGCGTGGCGGAGAAGACTGCGAAGGGCGAGGAGGGTCAGACGAATGGCGAACGTTAGGGTCTTCAACCTCGCTCGGGACTTGAACCTCACGAGCCGCGAGGTCACCGAGCGGCTGAAGAAGCTCGGCGTCGAGGTGAAGACGGCCTCGAGCTCGGTCGACGAGGACACGGCGGACAAGCTGCGACGAGCCTTGAAGATCGACGTCCTGACGAAGAAGCGCAAGAGGGTCTACGGCAGCGAAGAGGACGAGGACGATCGGGACAAGGTCGTGCGAAAGCAGGCGGAGAAGATCGCCGCCGAGCGGGCGGGCCGAGAAGAAGCGGCCGCGAAGGCGAAGGCGGCCGCGGAAGCCCGCAAGGCCAATCGCGGCAAGAGGCGGTCGGCCAGGACAGCTGTCGTGGAAGAGGAGCCGCCGCCAGCTCTCGCCCACGCCCCAGGAGCCCCACGGCTCGGGGGGATGGTCGCGCCCCCCCCGCCGGCGCCCGTCGAGGAGGAGCCAGCCGTCGGGGAGCTTGCTCCGGCCCCACCTGTGGAAGAGCAGGCCCCGGTGGTCGTCGCGGCCTCGGCCGCCGCGCCTGCGCCAGCCCTGCCGCCGCCTCCCGGTGTCGTGCGGAAGACGGTGACGCCCCCGCGCCTCGGTGGCCCGGTTCGGCCCATCGCTCCGGCGGCTCCGCCATCGGCACCGGCTCCACCCACCCCCGCGTCGGCTCCACCAACGCCGGCTGCAGCGCCCGCCGCGGCAGCGAGCGCTCCGGTCGGGCTTCGCCCGCCCACCGTGCGCCGACCGCTTCGGCCCATTGCCCCGCCGAGGCCGGTGAGTCCCCACCCGGTCGCAGGTGCGACGTCGCTGCCGCGCTCGCCGCATCCCGTGTCTCCACGGCCCGGGCTGCCCCGCCCGGTGTCGCCCTATCCCGGCCGGCTTCCCGGTCGGCCCCCCGGGCGGCCAGGCCGACCCATGGGACGCCCCGGCCCTCGGAAGGGACGGCGGCGGCGGCCGATCACCGCACCGGTCAGGGAGGAGCGTCCCGTCTACACCGGGCCCATGCGGAGCATCTCCCTTTCGGAGGGAGTGACGGTCAAGGAGCTCGGCGAGAAGATGTCCGACGTCAAGTCCCGGGACATCATCAAGTCGCTGATCGCCCGAGGAGTCATGGCGACCCTCAACCAGAGCGTGGAGCCCGAGCTCGCCATCGAGCTGTGCAAGGAGTTCGGCTACGAGGCCGAGATCCATTCGTTCGAGGAGGAGCTGACCCTGGTCCAGGAGGTGGAGTCGAAGCCCGAGGACCTCAGCCCCCGGGCGCCGGTCATCACCGTCATGGGCCACGTCGATCACGGCAAGACGTCGCTCCTGGACGCGATCCGTGAGACGACGGTCGCCTCGAAGGAGGCGGGCGGCATCACGCAGCACATTGGCGCGTACCATGTCGACGTCGGACCGCGAAAGGTGGTCTTCCTCGACACCCCGGGCCACGAGGCCTTCACGCTGATGCGTGCTCGAGGGGCCAGCGTGACCGACATCGTCGTGCTCGTCGTCGCCGCCGACGACGGCGTCATGCCCCAGACGATCGAAGCCATCGACCACGCCAAGGCGGCGGGTGTGCCGATCGTCGTGGCGGTCAACAAGATCGACAAGGCCGACGCGCAGCCCGATCGGGTGCGACAGCAGCTCGGGGATCGAGGCCTCCTGCCGGAGGCCTGGGGCGGCGAAACCGTGTTCGTCGACGTTTCCGCCAAGAAGCAGCAGAACCTCGACCAGCTTCTCGAGATGCTCCTGCTCGTGGCCGACATGAAAGAGCTCAAGGCCGACCCCAACAAGCCGGCCGTCGGCACGGTCCTGGAGGCCCGGCTGGACAAGGGGCGGGGGCCGATCGCCACCGTTCTGGTTCAGGACGGAACGCTCAGCGTCGGAGACACCCTCGTCGCTGGCGCCGTCTCGGGCAAGGTCCGAGCGCTCGTGGACGACAGGGGTGCTCGCCTCCAGAAGGCGCCGCCCTCCACCCCGATCGAGATCCTCGGCCTGCCGGCGCTGCCCGAGCCCGGCGACCAGCTTCTGGCGCTGAGCGACAGCGTCAAGGCCCAGGAGATCGTCACCTTCCGCCAGCTGAAGCTGCGCGAGAAGGAGCTCCAGGCGACCTCGCGAATCAAGCTCGAGGACCTGGGCCGTGCGATCGCCGAGGGGCAGATCCAGGAGCTGCTCATCGTCCTGAAGGCCGATGTGCAGGGCTCGCTGGAGGCCGTGGCCGATCAGCTCTCGAAGCTGCCGCAGGAGAAGATCAGGCTGCGCATCATCCGCCAGGGAGTCGGCGCCATCAACGAGGGCGACGTCCTGCTGGCGGAGGCGTCCAACACCATCGTCATCGGGTTCAACGTCCGCCCGGAGCGAAAGGCGGCCGCCGTGGCAGAGCGGGACGAGGTCGAGCTGCGGCTTTACACCGTCATCTACGATGTCGCCCAGGACATCAGGCAGGCGATGGAGGGCCTCCTCCAGCCGTCGAGCCGGGAGGTGCGTCTCGGGGCGGCCGAAGTGCGGGAAATCTTCCGCATCTCCCGCATCGGGACGATTGCCGGTTGCTACGTGCAGGATGGCAAGGTCACTCGCAACGCCCAGGTGCGGCTCCTTCGCGACAACGTCGTGGTTCACACGGGCAAGGTCGACTCCCTGAAACGCTTCAAGGACGACGCCAGCGAGGTCAAGGCCGGCCTGGAGTGTGGCATCATGATCGCCGGCTACAACGACGTAAAACCAGCCGACGTGATTGAGTTCTTCGACACGGAGAAGGTCAAGGAAATGCTGGATTAGCCCGAAGGACTTGCCTTCAGAGTCGCGAAGCAGTCATGCCGGTCGGGTGGCACGGAGACAGTCTTGAGTCGTCGCGCGAAGGATCTGGCTATCGACAGATGCTTCGTCGCGCGCCCAGCGACGCGGCTCCTGTGCATGACTGTTCGGACCAGCGTTCGGCGTGGGCAACGGTGCTTCTAGCAAAATGGTCATCGGACTGCTGACGCTCGAGATTCACCTGCCCGGGGCACGCTCGCTCAAGGACAAGCGGCAGGTGCTCCGGGGGCTTGTGGCACGTCTCCGAAAGCGCTTCAACGTGTCGGTGGCCGAAGTGGAGCACCAGGACCTCTGGCAGCGCGCCGGGCTCGCGGTCGTGGCCGTCAACACGGACCGGGTGCACCTGGAAGCGACGCTGCAGTCGGTGGCCGGCGAGGCCGCGACGACCCGGGACGCAGAGCTCGTGGGTCAGCAGATGGAGATCCTGTGAGCCGGCGACGCGCCGACAGGCTGGGCGGCCAGATTCGCGAGGAGATCGCCAAGATGGTCGCCACCGACATGAAGGACCCGAGGCTTGGGTTCATCACGGTGACGCGGGTCGAGCTCACGTCGGATCTTCGCTACGCCCGCGTGTACGTGAGCGCGCTGGGAGAGGGCAAGGGCGGCGGAGCCAGCCTCGAGGCCCTCAAGGGGGCCGCCGGCTTCGTGCGGCGGGAGATCGGACGCCGTCTCCGGATCCGCTTCGCACCCGAGATCGACTTTCGCCACGACCCGGGGCTGGAGGCCACAGAGCGCGTGGCTCGGCTGCTAGCGGATGAGGACGCCGTTCGGCCCGCGGCCCCTGACGGCGAGGACGAGGTCGACCACGGGGACGCGGACCCGCAGGAGTAGGGCGTGCACGGTGTCGTGGTCATCGACAAGCCCGCCGGTCCCACGTCCCACGACATGGTCGATCGGGTGCGGCGAACCCTGGGGCTCCGGCGGGTCGGCCACACTGGGACCCTGGATCCGTTCGCGACCGGCGTCTTGCCAATCTGCGTCGGGAAGGCCACGCGGCTGGCTCGCTTTCTCGGCGCCGGCGAGAAGACGTACCGGGCGACGGTGCGGCTCGGCCTCGCCACGTCCACCGACGACCTGACCGGTGCGCCCCTCGGGGAGCCGCAGCCGGTGAGCGTGGGCGAGACCACCCTGCGCGAGGCACTGGAACGCCTGGAAGGCTCCTACGACCAGGTTTCGCCCGCCTACTCGGCCCGGCGGGTGGCGGGACGACGACTCTACGAGCTGGCGCGCCGGGGCGAGGCGGGGCCCCGTCCGGCCAGGCCCGTCACCATCCGTCGGATCGCGCTGATCGGGCTGGCCGGGGACGAGGTCGAAATCGAGGTGCTCTGCTCACCCGGGACCTACGTGCGGGCGCTGGCTCGCGATCTGGGCGAGGCGTTGGGGATCGGTGCGCACCTGAGCGCCCTGCGCCGGACGCGCTCCGGGTCGTTTGGGCTGGACCGGGCCGTTCCCGGCGATGACATGAGCGACGTTCGAGAGCAGGTCATCCCTCTCGACGAGCTCCTTCCCGAGCTCCCGGCAGTGCACGTGGGCGACGAGGGCCGTCGGCGCGTGCAGCACGGCCGCGATCTCGACGCGAACAGCATCGAGAAGGGTTTTCCAGGAAGCCCCGTCGAGTGGATGCGAGTGCTCGACGACTCGGGGGCCCTGGTGGCTCTTGCGATCTGGCGGCCGGGCCGCTCGGAAGGACCGGCGCCGAGCGTAGAGCCCGTGCTCCATCCCGAGGTCGTTCTGATCCCGTGACCACAATTTGCAGTGCTCGGCGACCGGGCACCCACAGGATGGTGGACGTCTCCTGGCAAGAGCGGTAAACTACTGAGTCGGAAGCTCCCAATCATTTTTCCACCTCCTGCCGGGATTCGGTGGGGAGGAGCAAAGGCGCAATCATGAAGGTGTTTCAGTACCGTTTCGTCGCCGCATTGGCGGTGGCGGTTTCATTGGTCCTGGGTCTGAGTGCGTGCGGCGGCGGTGGGAGCTCCGGCTCCAACGACAACCCCACCGTGCCGGCCCCGGTTCCCGAGCCCACGCCAGACCCCGAGCCCACGCCCGAGCCCCTGCTCTCGGCCAGCTGCCTAAAGCTGCCCCTGGGCGATCCGACCGCTGCTTGTCCCCAGGAGCAGCCCACGTTCCTGGAGGAGGTCGACGGGGCGATCTTCACTCTCCTGGCCGAGCAGCCAGAGCTGTTCGATGCGGACAACGTCACACGGAGCGTCGGGGCGTACTACCTGGGCCTCATCGAGATCCTGGATCGCCAGGGTCTGTGCGCGTACTACGACGGAGAAGAGCTCGGCGTGACGGACTCAGCGGCGTTCAACGACCAGTTCGACATCCTGACGGCCAAGAACCGGGTGCGCACCGGGCCGAACACGTACCGGACCACGTGCTATCCCTCCGCGGTCCCCCCGCCGGAGATTCCCCTGCAGCCGTCGCCCGCGGGGTGCTCCCTCCCTCCGAGCCGGGAGGTGGCGTGCTCGCGGGAAGCCGACGGGAAGTTCTTCTTCCAGGTCGAAGGGGCGGTCCTGCAGGTGATGGAAGAGCGCCCGGAGCTCTTCGACTTCAACGACACCGCGACAAGGACCAACTGGCCGCGGGTTCTGGACCTCGCGGCGTATCAGCAGGCCGTGGCCGACATCCTCTTGGCGCAGGGCTTCTGTGCGAAGGACGACCGGCTGGAGGAGATCGCGATCAAGAACGAGAACTCCTTCAACGAGCAGTACGACGTCCAGTTCGCCGACAAGTACGTTCGCCTGGGCGGCGGGATGTACCGCTCGACCTGCTATCCCGCGTCGTTCTAGTCGCCTGAACCCGCGGAGTCGCTTGAGCCCGCACAATTCGCCAGGCCTCCTCTGCGACGCGCGAGAGCGCGCCTGCGACGGGCGTGGTCGGTCCTGGCGCTTCGTTCGGGCTACGGCTCCGTGGCCGACTCACCTATCCGGTAGAGTCGGGCCCCCGGCTCCTCGTGAACCGGCTCCAGCAGACCGGACGCGTCGAAGCGGATCCGGTCGTGCCCGTACAGCGCCAGATAGGAGGCCCCGAGGGATCGGACGATCTCCATGGCCTCGGCCCGGTCTCTCGTCTGGAAGAACCGATAGACGACCAGGTGTCGCGCCTCCAGAGCGTCCTTCGAGGCGAACTGGGTGAGGTAGGGGGTGAACCGCTCGTAGGGCACGCGTCGTCCCGAGAGGATGACGGGCGCCGGGGGGTAGCGGGCACCCGGGCGCTGGAGAACGATGTCGCCGGGCTCCGAGACACGCTCGAGGGCGGCCATCGCCCGAACCATCGAGGCCGGCAGACGGTCCGGGGCCGTGTGAAGCTTCTTCGTCGCGTACTGGAGAGTGGCGGGCGTGGCGAGAGTCACGAGGAGGACGCTGGCGAGGACGCGACGGACCGGGCTCGTGGCAAACGCGACCAGGCCGAGGATCGCGAAGAGCCACAACAGCGGACCGGACTGCTCGACCAGGTAGGCGGCGTCGTTGACGACCTTCTGCCCCGGGAGCACCTGGGGAGCCGAGACGCGAAAGAGGAGGCCGAGGGGCCAGCCGGTGAGGGCCATCGCCGCCAGGGCGGAGCCTGCCGCGGACCCTCGGAGGGCCCGGATGGCCGGGCCCAGGCCGAAGACCCTCATCCCCAGCGACGCCACCAGCCAGAATACGGCCCAGGCGACGAGCCCGAACCCCGACACCGGTGTCAGCCCGAGCGTCTCCCGGGTGATGCGGGCCAGGTCCAGCGGGGCGAGGGCCACCTCTACGCTCTCCCCGCCCGTGCCGAGGACCAGGCTGGCGGTGGCGAGAGCGCAGGGAACGGCCATGACAAGGAGCGCGCGTCGTGGCGCCGGACGGGCGAGCAGGCAAGCGAC
>CAXMOH010000474.1:0-5535 GCA_964194855.1 uncultured Hyphomicrobium sp. | reverse complement strand
TCTTTGCCGTCCAGGACGAGATCGCCGCCGGAGTTGTCGAAGCGGTCAGGGCCCGACTCGCCCCAGGAAGCCGCACGCTTCCCGCTCGACCACAGGTGGGCAACCTCGAGGCCTACCGGCACTACCTGAAGGGCCGACATCTTCGCTACACGAAGAACGACCACGGCAATGCCCTGCGCAGCTTCGCGGAGGCCGTGCGCCTCGATCCGGCGCACGCCCCCTCGTGGGTGGGTCAGGCCGAGGTCGAGGTTCTCGCCGCCATGTACAGCCTGCTGCCCGCCCGAGAGGCCTACGCCTCCGCGCGAGCCGCGCTGGAGACCGCGGCACGCCTGGAGGGCGTGTCGGCCGAGGTCCTCTACGTCGAGGGCATGGCCGCCTTCGGAGAGCGGGACTGGGCCGCGTCGGAACGCTCGCTGGGCCGGGCCCTGGAGCTCGAGCCGGATCACGTCCGGGCTCGTTGCTGGCTCGCGATGGTGCTCAGCGTGCTCGCCCGAATGGACGAATCCATGGCGCAGGTGCAGCACGCCCGGGAGGTCGATCCCCTGGCGCCCTACCCCTATGCGATGACCGGAGTCTGCCTGCTGGCCCTGGGACGGGCGGCCGCGTCGGAGCGGTACTTCGATCAGGCTCGGGCTTTCGAGAGCGGGAACACCCTGGCGCTCTGGGGAGCGGGGCTGGCGCTCATGGCGCTCGGACGCCACGACGAGGCCGTGGCGATTCTGGAAGAGGCCAACACCCCCTCCCACCGGGGCGGGTTCATCCACGGATCTCTCGGGTGGGCGCTGGCGGTGGCCGGCCGGGTGGATGAGGCGCGGGCGGTCCTCGAGGAATTGCACGCGCGGCCGGCGCCGGCGCCCGCGGTCGTCGCGGAGGCCTGGCTGCTGGCCGCACTGGGCGATGCGGAAGCGGGCTGGGAGGTCCTCGAGCGGGCCGAGAAGGAATGCCAGGCGATGCTGGCGTACATAGCAATGCCAGGCTTCGACCCGTTCCGCGCCGATCCGCGATTCCCGGCCTTCGTGGAGAGACTCGGGTTGCCGACTGGGAGAAAGGGCTGAGGGCTCAGACCTTCCAGCCCTGGCCCGTGTACTCCATGTACTCGGCCGTCTGCTCCGCCTGCTCTCGGCCGAAGTAGCGTTCCACCACCCGGAGCGCCAGGTCGATGCCCGAGGTCAGGCCGCCCGCTGTGGCGATGTGCTCGGTCTCCACGAACCTCAGGCCACGCTCCAGCTGGACCTTCGGGAACTGCTCCGCGAAGGAGTCGTAGAAGTCGTGGTGGGTGGTCGCCTGGAGGCCGTCCAGAAGGCCCGCCTGGGCGAGCTGAAAGGCGCCCGTGCAGACGGACATGGTGACGTCCGTCTTGTCCTTCGTGGCCCGCAGCCAGTCGTGGAGCGCGTCGTTTCCCCGAAGCGCCGGCACCACGATCAGGTCGGGGTCGGGGGCATTGTCGAACGTGTGCTCGGGGATGATCCGCATGCCGCCGCTGGCGGTGATGGGCTCCGGCGTGGCGGCCACGGTGAACAGCTTGAAGGGCATGTGGTGATCGCCGTGGTTGCCCCCGGAGCCGAAGACCATGACGTCCTGGAACACCTCCCAGGGCCCACAGAAATCGATGATGGTGGCCCCGTCCGCCAGGGCGAACGCCACGGTGATGGAGCCATTGTCCTTTGGCGGCGTCAGAGGCTTGCCAGTCGCGATGGGCCTGCCGCTCGGCTCAGCGCCGGCGAGTGCTGAGATTGCGCCCCCTGCGCCCATCCCCCCCACAGCCGCGACCGACGTCCTCAAGAAACCCCGTCGCTGCATATTTCCCCCTCTTCGGGATCCCCGACCTTCCCAACATAGGCCACGGCTGCTGTGGAGGCCACCTTTTCGAGCCGATGACACCGTCATTCTGAGGAGCCCGCCCTGGGCGAGCGACGAAGAATCTCTCCGTAGAGTCGACGGAGAGACTCTTCGCGCGCACCCCACGCAGTCCGCGCTCAGAGTGACGCCCGTATCTCATTGCTCCGGCAGCGAGCCGGGCGCCCTACACGGTTGCGCCGAGCTCGACCTGGCGCCGGCGCAGCGCGAGCGACGACAACAGGACGATCGGCACCCAGGCACCGACGCACAGCCACGCGAATACATCACCCCAGCGCGCGTACGGGGTTTCGGTCACCCCTGGAGCGACGGAGGCAGTGAGGACACGATCCTCGGTGGCGTAGTGATCCATCGTGGCCATCGCTCGTCCGCGGGTGTCGACGATCTGCGTCAGACCGTGGTTCGCCGGCCTCACCAGTGACACTCCCAGCTCCACGGCCCGGAAGCGAGCCATGGCCGCGTGCAGGTGCTTGATTGCAGGCCAATCGCCCGAGGGGGCGAAGAGGAGAGCCACGTCTCGTCCACCGAGCTGTGCGATGAAACGGGGGTTGTCGAGGTCATAGCAGATCACGGTGGCCAGAGGGCCGTAAGGGGTGTCCACCGTTCCGATGCTGCCGTCGCCACCTCGAGTGAAAGGCTCCTCCACGTGGGGGACGAGCCGCGTCTTGTAGTACGTCCCGACCAGCTGACCCTCGGGGTCGATGAGGACGACCTTGTTCTCGTTGAGCTCTCGCGTGCTGTCCGGGACGAGCGCCAGGCTGGCACCGAGGTATATCTCTTCGTCCCGAGCCAACGCCCTCATTTGCTGCAGCAGCTCCTCCTGTCGAGCGGCTCCGAAGGCCACGACGCTGGCTTCAGGCCAGAAGACGATCTCGGCGCCACGGCGCGCCTCACGCCGGGTGAGGCGGAAGAGCTCCGGGTAGGTCGCTTCCAGCTTGGCGCGGACTGCATGCAGGCGGTCGGTGTCGACGTCCTGCTTCATGAAGAAGCGTTGGAAGAGGACCAGGTCCTCGGGCGTCAGGTGATCGAGAATGTCGGGCGGCGTCACGCTGGCGACCTTCACCGGCGCCGCCGCGGATTCGGCAAAGCTGAGGCGCAGCTGCCCGCCCGTCAGGACCAGGACCAGCAAGACCGGGTAGGCGAACTGGAGCGGGCGCAACCGGCGGCCGTCCTCCCAGTCCTCCCAGGCTTCATTCGCCCAGGAAGCGAACCAAGTCACGACGAATGTGAGGCCCCAGATGCCCGTCACCGAGGCGAGCTGCACCAGGGGCAGCACCGAGGCCTGGGTGTAGCCCACCGCTCCCCATGTGGTTTCGGAGCGCAGCGAGCCGAGGAACGCCATCGAGACCGAGCTCAGCGGGAAGACCAGCGTCTGCAACAGGCCCCGGCGCCGGTTGTGGGTGAAGCGGTCGAGCGCGAACGGAAGAAGACCCAGGATGGCCCCCTGAGTGGCGATCACGAAGAAGATCGGAAGCGGGAATGGGATCAACCCGAACCAGGACACCAGACCGGCGACCCAGAGCGCGGCCCCGCCCCAGAGGAAGGGCCGCCACCTGCCTTCTGCGTGGCGGAAGTAGCGGATCATGAAGACGGGGGCCAGCCAGGCCGCCGGCCAGACGAGCCATCGGCCGTTGGCGAACAGCATCAGGACGCCGCCCAGCAGCAGCCAGATCTTGTGTCCGTGTCGTGCGCGCAAACCCTCTCTCATCTCTGCCTCCACGCCTCCGATTCCGCCACGCGGGGCCGACGGATGCCCTCCCGGCAGGAATCAACTAAAACGAACGTGCGTTCAGTATAACGAACGGAGGTTCGCTTTTGTTCCGTAACCGGAGAGAATGGGGGTGAGAGGGAGGAGGCCAGTTGCCCAAGGTGAGTCAGGCCCACGTCCAGGCACGCCGGGAGCAGATCCTGCGAGCGGCCTACGAGTGCTTCGCCCGAAAGGGCTTTCAGAAGACCACGATGCGGGAGATCTGCCGCAGAGCGAAGCTGAGCCCGGGAGCGGTCTACCTCTACTTTCGCGGCAAGGAGCAGATCATCGAGGCCCTGGCCCGCCACTACGGCGAACAGCGCAGCGGCCTTCTGGAGCCAGCCGACGACGACCGCGACACGGGCGCCGCAATCTTCGGTTTGCTCGGCAAGCTCTCGGAGCTGAGTCCCGGGCCCGGGGCCGCCGAGATGGACGTCCGGCTCTGGGCGGAATCGCTGGACACGCCGGCGCTGCGGCGGCTCGTCCGGCGCTCCTTCGGGGAGTTGATCGAGGGCCTGACGGCGATTTTCCGCCGCGGTCAGGAGCGAGGCGACGTCCCGGCAGACGTGGACGCGCGGGGACTGGCCTGGGCGGTCCTTTCGCTGATCGCCGGCTTCGGCCTGCTCAACCTCTTCGAGAGCGACTTCGAGCCCGAGGCGTACTACCAGGCCGTGGGGCGGATGCTGGGAGCGGTCACCGGCGGACCGCCCACGGCCTGAACCCGCGGCGCTATCGCTCAAGCGTCTCAACCGCGCGGAAGTGTCCTACCTGCAGACTGCGGCCATGAGGCAGCTGGTGTCAGGAAAGAAAGCGCGTCACCGCCGCTGGCGCGTCCTTCCCTTATGGTCGGGAATCCTGCCACATCTCCCGCGCGGGTTGGCAATCCGTCCTCCTCTATCGCTCGAGCGGCTCAAGGGCGTAGGACGTGTCGCGACTCGGGAGTATGACGCCGTTGCGCCTTGCGTACTCGTCCCAGAGTGCGAGGAGCTCCCGCACTCTCTTGGGATTCCGGGTCGAGAGGTCGTCCGTCTCCCCGGGATCATGGGCCAGATCGTAGAGGGCCCACCGCTCGGAGCCGTACGGCTGCCAGAGCCACACCAGCTTCCAGGTCCCCTGCAGGAGAGCTCGCCGTCCGAAGAGCTCCCACCCCATCGCGTAGTCGTCGGGGTGAACGGCGGGGGCCTGGCCGCGGAGGAACGGCAGCATGGAGGCCCCTTCGAGCTCGGCCACCGGACGTCCTCGATACCGGCGGCCCGGATGCTCGACGCCGGCCAGTGCCAGCACCGTGGGGGCGACGTCTTTGATCGAGGCGAACGTGCCGTGGAGGCCCGTCGGTCCCGAGGCGCCACCGGGCAGCACGGCGATGGCGGCGACGCGTGTGCCACCTTCCGTCGGGAACGCCTTGAAGAGCCGGAACGGCGCGCTGCTGGCCTGGGCCCAGCCCGGGCCATAAGAGAGGTAGGACCCGGCACGCCCCATGTTGGCGAGGCTGTTGTCGGCGCCCTTCCAGGTCCAGGGCGCTTCTTCGATGGGGTTGCCTTCGGCGCCGTTGTCCGAGAAGAACAGGACGAGCGTGTTGTCGTACTCGCCGATCTGTTTCAAGCGGGCGAGAAGGCGGCCAATGTTGGCGTCGAGGTTCTCCACCATCGCCGCGTAGATCTCCATCTTGCGAGCCTGGCGGCGACGCTCTTCCACCGACAGGCTCGCCCAGTCGGGCGCGAAGGGGAGACGGGGTGGGACCGCCACGTCGGAGGAGATGACGCCGGCGCGCACGAGACCCGCCACGCGCAGCTCGCGCAGTGCGTCCCACCCATCGTCGTAGACGCCGCGGTAGCGATCGATGTCCTCGTCCCTGGCGTGAAGGGGCCAGTGTGGCGCGGTGTAGGCGGCGTAGGCGAAGAATGGCCGGTCCTGGCCATGAGCCTCGTCGA
>CAXMOH010000473.1:0-3526 GCA_964194855.1 uncultured Hyphomicrobium sp. | reverse complement strand
TGGACCCTCTGTGAGCCGCCCTGGGCCGCCCGGGTGCCGGCGAACCCGGCCCGTGCTACGATCCGCCGGTCTGCCTGCCGATTCCAGATGAGCCAGCCACCCCTTCGTCTTCGCATCACGCCTCCGATCGGCGAATCGTTCGAGCATTTCTGCGATTCCGACTCCCTGGTGGTCGGGCGCTCCTCGAAGGCCGATCTCGTCCTGTCCGATCGCTTCCTGTCGCGGCTGCA
This sequence comes from uncultured Hyphomicrobium sp., assembly GCA_964194855.1. Taxonomy (GTDB): domain Bacteria; phylum Acidobacteriota; class Vicinamibacteria; order Fen-336; family Fen-336; genus JAJDNS01. The sequence goes on along the minus strand of CAXMOH010000473.1, from coordinate 3,296 downwards.
CACCCGCTTCTTCCTGGAAGGCGAGACCTGGTACATCGAGGACCTGGGCTCGCGCAACACCACCCTCCTGAACGGGCGACCCGTGGCGACCCCCATGCACCTTGCGCCCGGCGACCTGGTGAAGCTTTCCGAGACCGTCATCAGCATCGAGGGCTTCGACGAGGCCGTGACGCGGCCGAAAACGGCAACGGACGACGACGCCGCCTCGGCGGACAGCATGCTGCTGCGGTCGGCCTCGGAGCTCATGGCCGCGGCCGAGCGGGAGTCCGGCGACCGGATGCGCCTCCTCAACGAGGTCCACAGGGCACTGGCGGCGTCCATCTCGCTGGAGGAGCTCCTCGAGCTCGTCCTCGACAGGGCCTTTGCGCACCTTCGCCCGGAGGAAGGGGCGATCTTTCTCAAGACCCCGCTTGGGGATCTGGAACGAGCGGCCAGCCGTCGGCTTCCAGGCACCACCGGGGACTTCCTCGTTTCCCGAAGCCTCGAGCGCGAGGTGGCGCAGAAGGGCCAGGCCGCGCTCGTCCTCGACGCGCAGACGGACGCCCGCTTTGCCGCTGCCGAGAGCATCCTGAGCGCGGGTGTGCGCAGCCTGGTGGCCGCGCCGCTCCTCGGGCAGGACACCAATCTCGGGATGATCGTCCTCAGCTCGCGCGTCCACATGCGCCGCTACTCCGAAGAGGACCTGGAGCTGCTCGTGGCACTGGCTTCCGTCGCGGCCCTGCGGATCCACAACCTGTCGCTCGCCGAGGAGTCGGCTCGCCGCCGGGCCCTGGAGCGGGAGATGAACATTGCCCGCCAGATCCAGATCACGCTGCTGCCCGAGACCCTCCCGGAGATCGACGGCTACTCCCTCTTCGCCACCAACGAGGCGTCCCGGGCGGTGTCCGGGGACTTCTACGAGGTGGAGACTCGCGAGGAGACCGGCGAGCACATCATCGTCATCGCCGACGTCTCGGGCAAGGGGATGTCGGCCTCGCTGGTCGCCGCGTCCCTCGATGCGCTTCTCATAGGACCGATCGAGGTGGGCCATTCGACCGACGCCATCTGCGCGCGGGTGGGTCGGCGGCTCCACACCCGGACACCCCCCGAGCGCTACGCCACTGCGATCATCGCCTCGCTCGACCCCAGGACAGGGGTGCTGTCGTACACGAACGCCGGGCACAACCCGGGCTTGCTGGTTCGCGCCAAGGGCCCCAACGAGCGGCTCGAAGGGCAGGGGATGCCCCTTGGGCTGTTTCCGGATGCCGAATACGAGCGAGCGGAGGTCACACTCAACCCCGGGGACCTGGTGATCCTCTACACCGACGGGATCACGGAGGCGGCCAGCGCCGACGGCGAGGAGTTTGGCCTGGACCGACTCGAGAAGGTGGTGCAGGAGCAGGCCAGGGAACCGCTCGTGGCCCTGGCCGTCGCCATCGAGACCGCGGTCGAGGTCTTCGCGGAGGAGCGTCGGTTTGCCGACGACCGGACCGTCGTCATCCTGCGCCGCGAGCCTGATTAGATGACCGCCGGATGCTCCGGAGCCAGGGGCCGCCCAGGTTCTTGACCACCCTCCAGGGTGACGAGCTCCGGGCCCAGCGTCGTTGTGAGCAGGCGCACACGGCGCCCGGGACGCCCCCGGACCCTGTGCTACCTTCCTAGGAATGCGCTGCTCCGCGGCCCGCGGCCTCTGCTTCGTGACCGCGCTCCTCGGGGTTCTCGCCGCGGCGATGCCCGCGGGGGCCGCGTCCTACCCGCCGTGGCTGCGCTTCAGGACCGTCTCCACGCCCCGCGTCTCGGTTCATTTCCATCAGGGGTTCGAGCTGCAAGCCCGGGAGGCGGCGGGGCTGGCCACCGAGCTCCTCGACGGCTACGAGGAGCGCTACGGACAGAAGGTCGGCCGCGTCCACATCGTCGTCGTGGACGCCGAAGACAGCCCCAACGGGTTCGCGACGCCCTTCCCGTTCCCCCTGGTGACGATTCGGGCCGTGGCTCCCGACGGCAGCGACAGCTTCGGGACCCACGAGGACTGGCTTCGCCTCGTGCTCACCCACGAGCTGGCTCACATCGTCCACCTCGAGCAGGCCCACGGGCTGTGGCGGGCCGGGCGAACGATCCTCGGCCGCGCCCCCTACCTCTTTCCCAACACCTTCTCGATGTCGTGGCTGATCGAGGGCCTGGCCACCTTCGAGGAGACCGAGCGCACTGCGTTCGGACGCGGGCGGAACCCGGACTCCCGCATGGTCCTGCGCATGGCCGCCCTCGAGGATCGGTTCCCGACCGAGGACCAGGCCATCTACGCCGTGAACACCTGGCCGGGGGGGCAGACGCCGTACCTCTTCGGGGAGTCCTTCCTTCGCTGGCTCACCGAGCGCGAGGGAGACGACACCCTGCCGCGCTGGGCCCGCCACCACTCGGGCCAGATCATCCCCTTTCTCGACGGCCGGACTTCGAAGAAAGTGACGGGAGCCGGTCTTCACGCCCAGTGGGAGGCCTGGAAAAAGGAGGCCACCGTCTCATTCGAGCAGGAGGCCGAGCTTCGACGCGAGGCGGGCTTGACCGACTCACGGGCCCTCACCGACCGGGGCATCCGGCAGGTGTCGCCGCGCTTCAGCCCGGACGGAGCCTGGCTTGCCTACACCAGCCGCACGCTCAGTGACTTTCCGGAGATCCGCATCGTGAGGTCCGATGGCACCGACGACCGCAGCCTGGCCCTCCGCAACGGCGGGTCGGGGCTGAGCTGGACCCCCGACGGGCGCGAGATCGTCTACGCAGACGCGCAGGTCTATCGGACCTTCGCGGTGTTCAACGACTTGAGCGCGGTCGACGTCGAGACGGCCCGTGTCCGCCGGATCACCCGTGGCGCTCGAGCCTACGACCCGGACGTCTCGCCCGACGGGCGGACGATCGTGTTCGCCCGCAAGATGGGCGATCGGAGCGAGCTCTTCACGACGACGCTCGACGGGGGAGAGCTTCGACCCCTCACGACGTCGCGGTCGGGGGTCGAGTGGAGCGGGCCGCGCTGGAGCCCCGGCGGAGACCAGATCGTGGCCGCCCGCCTTCTTCCCGGCGGCTGGCAGAACGTCGTCGCCGTGGACCCCGGGACGGGCGGCGTCCGAACCCTCACGAACGATCGCGCGAAGGACGTCGAGCCGACGTGGACCCCCGACGGCAAAGCCGTGATCTTTCGCTCGGACAGGGACGGCGTCTCGAACCTCCACGCGCTCACGCCGGCGAACGGCGCTCTCTCGCGCCTGACCAACGTTCTCGGGGGAGCGTTCGAGCCGTCGGTGAGCCCCGACGGTCGGGAGGTCGCC
>CAXMOH010000472.1:0-4548 GCA_964194855.1 uncultured Hyphomicrobium sp. | reverse complement strand
GATCCCCCCGCCGCCGGCGGGCGCTCCGCCGGCCGCCCCGCCGACCGCGCTCGTCGGAGAGTCGGCGCCGGCGGGCAGCGATGCGGCGGGCGCCGGGACGACGCCCTGCCCCCGGATCCAGTCGAGCTTGCTGCGGTGCTGGTCGTTGTGAGGCTCGAGCTGGACGAGCAGCTCCAGCACCGATGCGGCCTGCCCCATCTCCTCCTGACGGAGGTACGCCTCCACCATCTGGGAGTACGTCTGGACCACCATCGCCTCGTTCCGCGAAAGCCGGTAGAGCTCCACCAGCTTGCCGAGGGCGGGCATGTGGGGAGGATCGTGCTGGGTGATGGGCTGCAGAAGAGCCACGGCGCGCTCGACCTCGCGGCGCTCGATCAGGCGGTCGACCACTGGCAGGAGGTGCCCGAAGGCCTCGTCGTACTGCCCCGTCGCGAAGAACACCCGCCCGAGGAGCTGCTTCGCATCGATGTCCTCGGCGTCATTCGCCAGAAGCCCCTCGATGACGGTCTTCGCCTCGTCGGGGCGGTCCACGCCGATGAGGGCCTCGGCGAAGCTCACCGAAACGTCACGGTCGCCCGGAGAAGCCTTTCGGGCTTCCTCGAGGTAGGGCAGGGCCCGCTCGTAGTCCTTCTGGACCAGATGGACCCGCGCAACCCCCGAGAGCAGCTTGGCGTTGCGCTGTCCCGTCTTGAGGGCTTTCTCGAGAAGCTGCAGGGCCTCCTGGCGATGCCCCTTCTTGACGAGCTCGTCGGCCAGGGCCAGGAACTCTTCGGAGGCTTTGTCCTTCCGGCCCTCTCGGGCGTACAACTCGGCCAGGCGGCTCCGGATCTGCAGATCGGAAGGATCCAGCTCGGCGAGCTGCCGCAGCACGTCGCCGGCGTCACGGAGCTTGTTCCTGTTGACGCACTCCTTGTATGCCGTCGTGAGGCTTGCCTTGGCTTCGGCCGCGAGCCCCTGCCGGCCGTAGAGGTCACCAAGGTTGAGGTGGGCCTCCAGGAGCGCCGGGTCGTTGCGGTTGATCTTCTTCCAGACGGCGATCGCCTTGAGGTAGAAGCCGTCCTTGGTGTAGAAGCTCGCGACCTTGGCGTACTGCTCGTTGGCGGCCTTGACGTTCTTGAGCTTGCCGTAGAGGTCGCCGATCCGGTTGACGGTGGCCCAGTCGCGGGGGTTCTCGGCGACGAGCTTGCTCAGCAAGGCGATCGCCTTGTCGAAGCGCCCGGCGCGCTCCTCCTTGTCGGCGTCCTGCTTGAGCTTGACTGGGTTGACCTTTGCCACGCTGCTAGACCCGAGACCTCACGCGAACAGCCAGCGCTGGGTGCCCTGGAACGAGCGGCGGTGGATGCTGGACGGGCCCCGGCGACGGAGCGCGTCACGATGATCCTCGCTAGCGTAGCCCATGTTGTGGGCGAGCCCGTATCCGGGGTGCTGCTGGTCGAGCTCGCGCATCAGGGCGTCGCGCTCCACCTTTGCCACGATCGAGGCGGCAGCGATGGAGACGGAGAGCGCATCGCCCTTCACGATGGGGCGCTGGGGCAGATCGAGACCGGGGATCGTGCAGGCATCGACGAGCAAGGCGTCCGGGGTCACGGAAAGGCCCTCGACCGCCCGCCTCATGGCGAGGAGGCTGGCCTGGAGAATGTTCAGGCGATCGATCTCCGTGGGCCCCGCCGACCCGGTCGCCCAGCCTCGGGCAGTCGTGCGGACGCGCTCGGCGAGGCGCTCACGCTGGCGACGGGTGAGCCGCTTCGAGTCGTCGAGCCCCTCGGTGTCGAAGTCGTCTCCCAGAACCACCGCCGCCGCGACCACCGGCCCGCAAAGCGCCCCACGGCCCACCTCGTCGACGCCGGCGACGGCGACGTGGCCCGCGGCACGGGCTTCCCGCTCGAACTGCTCCCCGCAGTGGAGCTCGACGCCCCGGTGGACCTGTGGCCGTCGTCGAGCTCGACCCGGCGCCCGCGTCATTGCCGCCCTCGTTCCTCCCCCGGTCCGGTGGGAGCCTGCCCACCGGCTCCCTCAGAGCCCCACGAGACCTGGAAGGCCGTCAGGCCTTCGCCCTGTCCACACGACGCTCCTTCAGGCGACTGGCCTTGCCCTTCCGCTCACGCAGGAAGTAGAGCTTGGCCCGGCGCACGTGGGCGTGCTTGACCACCTGGATCTTGTCGATGGTTGGAGTGTGCAGCGGAAAGATCCTCTCCACCCCCTTGCCGGAGGAGACCTTGCGAACGGTCACGCTGGCGCGCGTCCCGCTGCCTCGGAGGGCAATCACGACGCCCTCGAAGACCTGCACGCGCTCGCGCACCGTCTCCTTGGGCTTGCCCTTGATCTCTTCCTTGACGTTGGTCTCCTTGACCTTAACGTGCACGCGCACGGTGTCGCCCGGGGTGAGCTGCGGCAGCTTCTGCTTCAGGTCTGCCGCTTCAACGGTCTGGATGGCGTTCATCTCGATTTTCCGTCCTATTTGTGAAGTACTGCCGTCGTTTTGTCCAGCCCGCCGGGGCCGCCGGCCCTGGCGTCGTTTTCGATCTCCCGGAGCAGCGTCTCGTCCTCCGCGCTCAGGCGCGCCGATGTGAGAAGGTCCGGTCGCCGCTCACGGGTCGTTCTGAGCGCCTCGCGGTGGCGCCACCGCCGGATCCGTCCGTGGTCGCCCGAGAGCAGGACGTCGGGTACGTCGCGGCCGCGCACGGACGCCGGACGGGTGTAGTGAGGCCAGTCCAGAAACCCCGTCTCGAAAGAATCCGATTCGGCCGAGCCCGCGTCGCCCAGGGCGCCGGGAATGAGACGCACGGTGGCCTCGACCACGGCCAGGGCCGCCACCTCGCCTCCCGTCAGGACGAAATCTCCGAGGCTCAGCTCCTCGGTGGCCAGGGTCTCCGCGACGCGCTCGTCGATCCCCTCGTAGCGGCCGCACAGCAGCATCAGCCGGCCGAGGCCCGCGAGACGCCGTGCGGTCGCCTGATCGAAGCGGCGCCCGCGAGGGCTCAAGAGGACCACGGAGTCGCTCGTCCCCGGCCCGTCGGGCCATGCCGACTCGAAGGCCCTGAAGAAGGGCTCCGCCTTCATCACCATCCCCGGCCCCCCGCCGAAGGGTGTGTCGTCCACCGAACGGTGTCGGTCCTCCGTGAACGCCCGCAGGTCGTGCACCCGGAGGTCCACGAGCCCCGCCTCACGGGCGCGGCTGACGATCCCGTCGCCGAGGGGCGCTTCGAGCATGTCCGGGAAGATGGTGACGATGTCAATCCGCACTGGCGTACTCCGGGCGCGCGATGATCATCTTCGACCCCGGGAGGTCGATGGTCTTCACGAACTCGTCGGCGAGCGGCACGAGGGTCTCGCCCGCGCTGCCGTTCACGACCAGGACCGGTGCCCCGGCCCCGGTCTCCATCACGTCTTCGACGACGCCCAGCGCCACGCCATCTCCGTCCGAAACCTGAAGGCCCTTGAGCTGGTAGTGGTAGAACGAGCCCTCGGGCAGCGGGGGGAGCTCGTCTTCGGCGATCCCCAGCTCGAATCCGCGCAAACGTTCCGCCTCGTCGATCGAGTCCACTCCCTCGAGCTTCAGCACGTGGCGACCCTTGTGCGGCCAGCTCGATGTGACCCGGACCTCGCGGCGCTCGCCGCCGGAACCGGTCAAGACCGCCTTCTCGAGGGTCGGGAAACGCTCGGGCCGGTCCGAGAGGGAGTGCACGAGCACCTCACCGCGGCGGCCCTGGGGCTTCACCACGCGTCCGATGATGACGAGCTCTCCGGCCGGCACCGCCGTCTTCGATCCCTCGGCCCTTTTCAATCAATGATCTCCAGCTCACAGGAGCCACCGCCGCGCTCGCGCGCCACCGCGGCGAGGACGGTCCTGAGGGCGTTCACGGTGCGTCCCTCCCGTCCAATGACGCGCCCCCGATCGCCCTCGGCCACGAGCAGCTCGAACACGAGCCGCCCGTCCGCGTCCTCTTCGTAGACGCGGACCTGGTCGGGCTCGCGAACGAGACCCCGGACGAGCGTCGAGACGAGCTCCCGCATGGATCGCCTAGCTCGCGCTCTTCGCCTGCTGCTTCAGCAGGCTCCGGACGGTGTCGGAGGGCTGCGCCCCCTTGCCCATCCAGTAGCCGGCCCGCTCCGCGTCGATCTTTACGACCACAGGGTCACGCTGCGGATCGTAATGGCCCAGCACCTCGACGAACCGCCCGTCGCGGGGCTTCCGCGAGTCGGCCACCACGACACGGAAATAGGGGCGCTTCGTCGTCCCCGTACGCCTCAACCTGATGGAAAGCATTCCTCTCGTCCTCGTCTACTCGCGGCGCTCACTCGACCGCTACTGTGTTCTTGTCTGCCTACCGGAGCTGGGGCATCCGTGCCGCGAAGCGCTTCATCGCCTTCGGTCCGGATCCCAGTCCCTTCATCAATTTCCTGGTTTGTACGAACTGGCGCAGCAGGCGGTTCACGTCCTGCACCGTGTTGCCGCTCCCGCGAGCGATGCGCTTGCGGCAGCTCCCGTTGATCACCGAGGGCTCCGCCCGCTCCCGCGGCGTCATGGAATCGATGATGGCGATCGAG
>CAXMOH010000471.1:0-4535 GCA_964194855.1 uncultured Hyphomicrobium sp. | reverse complement strand
GGGCTGACAAGGAGGCCGTTTTGTCCGAGACCGAGACCCCCGCCCCCGCACCCAAAGCACCGGAGGAGGCTACACCTGACGCTGCCACTGCCACTCCCGAGGCTACCGCTGCACCTCCTGAGGCTGCCTCTGCCCCTTCCGAGGCATCCAGCCCGGCGCCCGCGATAGCCACTCCGGCCGCCGCAGCCCCCGCTCCCGCAGCAGCTCCCGCCACTCCCGCAGCCGCGGCAGCCGCTCCGGCGCCCGAGCCGGCCGCACCGCCGGAGCCCGCGGCACCGCGGGGCCCGGTCACGATCAAGGAGCTGCTCGAAGCCGGCGTGCATTTCGGCCATCAGACGCGCCGATGGAACCCGAAGATGAAGGACTACATCTTCGGCGAGCGGAACGGGATCTACATCATCGACCTCCAGAAGACCCACCGACTCCTCCAGGACGCTCTTCAGTTCGTCGAAGACCTCGCCAGCCAGGGCAAGACCATGCTCTTCGTCGGCACCAAGCGGCAGGCGCAGGAGGCGGTCGCCGAGGAGGCCGAGCGCTGCGGCATGCCCTTCGTGACCGAGCGCTGGCTCGGCGGTCTCCTGACCAACTTCGCCACGGTACGGAAGAGCCTGGAGCGGATGCGCGATCTGGAGACGACGCTCAATGGCGCCCTGGGAACCCAGCGAGAGCGGCTCACGAAGAAGGAGCTGGCGAAGCTGGAAAAGGAGCGGCAGAAGCTCGCGAAGAACCTCTCCGGCATCAAGAGCATGAAGACGATTCCCGACGCGGTCTTCGTGATCGACACCCGCCGCGAAGCCATCGCGGTCGCTGAAGCTCGAAAGCTCCGAATCCCCGTGGTCGGCGTCCTCGACACCAACTGCGACCCTGACGACGTCGATGTCCCGATTCCCGGCAACGACGACGCCTTGCGCGCCATCCGCCTGTTCTCGGGCCGGATGGCGGATGCGATCCTGCAAGGCCGGGGCCTCCGCGAGGCGACGCTGGCCGAAAAGGCCGGCCTAGCCGAGCCGGCGCGTGTCCCGAACGCCGCACACGCGGGACCGCCCCTGTCGGCCTGATCATCCTGCCGGGCCCCTGGGGCCCGGCCGTATTCGTCCCAGGGAGTCCCGAAACGCCCCTGGGCGCTCCGTTTCCAGTAGTTTCGATCCCGAGGTACAGGACTCATGATGATTTCCGCGGAAATGGTCCGCCAGCTTCGACAGGAGACGGGCGCGGGCATGATGGATTGCAAGACGGCGCTGGTCGAAGCCAAGGGCGACGGCAAGGCCGCCCGGGACGTCCTCCGCAAGAAGGGGCTGGCTACCGCCGCCAAGAAGGCTGGACGCGTCGCCAGCGAGGGCGTAGTCGCATCCTACATCCACCCCGGCTCCAGGATCGGCGTCCTGGTCGAGGTGAACTGCGAGACGGACTTCGTGGCCAAGACCGAGGAGTTCCAGGCCCTGGTCAAGGACCTGGCCATGCACGTGGCGGCCGCCTCTCCCAACGCCGCCGTTCACGTGAGCAAGGACGAGGTCTCCGAAGAGGTCCTGGAGAAGGAGAAGGAGATCTACAGGGCGCAGGCCATGGCCCAGGGCAAGCCCGAGAAGGTCGTCGACCGGATCGCCGAGGGCAAGCTCAAGGAGTACTATCAGAACTTCGTTCTCCTCGAGCAGCCGTTCATCAAGGACCCCAAGCTCACCGTCGGGCAGCTCATCCTGGAGAAGATCGCGGTCCTGAAGGAGAACATCGTGTTGCGTCGCTTCACCCGCTTCAAGATCGGCGAGGCTGCCGCCGCGGATCCCGCCGCAGAGTAGTAGTAGTAAGATCAAGGGCCCCGGTGTCCGCTTCCGGACGCCGGCCCACCGAGGAAGGACTCATGCCTGGCTCCAAGAAAAGCCTCGCGTACAAGCGTGTCCTCCTCAAGCTGTCCGGTGAGGCCCTTCTCGGCGAGAAGACCTTCGGGATCGACCGGAGCTTCAGCGACTACATCGCCAAGGAGATCAAGGGGATCCACGAGCTCGGGCTGGAGATCGGGATCGTCATCGGAGGGGGGAACATCTTCCGCGGCGTCTCCGACAGCGCGGTGGGCATGGACCGCGTCTCCGCCGACCACATGGGGATGCTCGCCACCGTGGTGAACGCTCTCGCCCTGCAGGACGCCCTCGAGCGAGCGGGTGTCTTCACCCGCGTCCTCTCGGCCATCGAGATGCGCGAGGTGGCCGAGCCCTTCATCCGCCGCCGCGCCATCCGGCACATGGAGAAGGGCCGCGTGGCCATCTTCGCAGCCGGGACCGGCAACCCCTACTTCTCCACCGACACCGCCGCGGCGCTCCGCGCCATGGAGGTGAAGGCCGAGATCATCCTCAAGGCCACGAAGGTCAACGGGGTGTACGACTCGGACCCGATGAAGAACCCGAAGGCAAAGAAGTTCGACACGCTCACCTACCTCGAGGTCCTGCAGAAGGGTCTGAAGGTGATGGACACAACCGCCATCTCCCTCTGCCTGGACAACCACCTTCCGATCATCGTCTACGACCTCAAGCGCAAGGGGAGCCTGCGCAAGATCGTCATGGGCGAACGGATCGGGACCCTGCTCAAGGAGTAGCCATGCCGACCAAGGAGTTGATCGCAGACGCCAGGAAGCGCATGCACCAGTCGGTGGAAACGGTTCTTCGTGAGCTCGCGACCATGCGCACCGGCCGGGCCTCGCTCGCGATGCTCGACGGCATCCGGGTCGACTATTACGGCACACCCACGCCTCTCAACCAGGTCGGGAACCTCTCTGTCCCCGACCCGACGCTGATCACGCTGCAACCCTGGGATCCCACCACTCTGCCGGCGATCGAGAAGGCGATCCGCACCTCCGATCTGGACCTCAATCCCCAGAACGACGGCAAGATCATCCGCGTGCCGGTCCCTCCGCTCACCGGGGAGCGACGCAAGCTCCTGGTCAAGCACGCTCACAAGCAAGCGGAGGAAGGCCGCGTCGCGATCCGAAACGTCCGCCGCGACGTGAACGAGCACCTCAAGAAAGCGCTCAAGGAGCACGAGATGGGCGAGGACGACGAGCGCCACGCCCTCGCGGAAGTGCAAAAGCTCACCGACGAGCACATCGAGCAGATCAACGAGGGCCTGAAGAGCAAGGAAACCGAGATCCTGGAAGTCTAGCGACAGATGTTCACGCATCTCGAGTGCACGAAGTGCGCAAGGCGGTACGAGAAGGGCCAGCGCCTCAACCTGTGCGAGTGCGGCGCGCCGCTGTACGCGCGCTACGACCTCGAGCGGGCCTCTCGCGAGATGCGCCCCGGCCACCTCGCGCTGCGGGAGCCCACGATGTGGCGCTACCACGAAGTCCTCCCCGTCGAGGGCCTCGACAACCGTGTGACCCTCGGCGAGGGCTTCACACCTCTCCTCGAAGCCACCCGCATGGGGGCCCTCCTGGGCCTCCCCCACCTGAGGATCAAGGACGAGGGGGGCAACCCGACGGGCTCGTTCAAGGCCCGGGGGCTCTCCATGGCTGTCTCCATGGCCCGGGAGCTCGGCGAGAAAGAGGTCTGCCTGCCATCGGCGGGCAACGCCGGGAGCGCGCTGGCCGCCTACGCCGCGGTGGCCGGGCTGCGCTCGCACGTCTTCCTGCCCCGGGACATCGCACATCTGTTCGTCATGGAGACCGAGGCCTACGGAGCGCACGTCGAGACCGTGGACGGCCTCATCAGCGACGCGGGCCGCGTGTGCGCGGAGCAGGCGAAGGAGCACGGGTGGTACGAGTGCGCGACCCTCAAGGAGCCCTATCGCGTCGAGGGCAAGAAGACCCTGGGCTACGAGCTGGCCGAGCAGATGGGCTGGACGCTGCCCGATGCGATCCTCTATCCCACCGGCGGCGGGACCGGACTCGTGGGCATGTGGAAGGCCTTCGAGGAGCTCGAGGAGATGGGCTTCATCGGATCCGATCGGCCGCGCATGTACGCCGTGCAGGCCGAGGGGTGCGCGCCCATGGTGAAGGCGTTCTCCGAGGGGCGCGAGGACGCACCGTTCTGGGAGAACGCCACCACCCACGCACACGGCCTCCGGGTCCCCAAGGCGCTGGCCGACTTCCTGATCCTCCGGGCTCTCCGCGACAGCCACGGGGCAGGCATCGCCGTCTCCGAGGAGGAGATTCTCGACGGCGTGCGGGATGCTGCGAGGACCGAGGGGCTCTTCGTCGCCCCGGAAGGCGGCGCCTGCGTGGCGGCAGCCCGCAAGCTGAAGGCCTCGGGGCACCTGAGTCCCGAGGACACCATCGTCGTCTTCAACACGGGCACCGGCTACAAATACGTCGAGAACCTCGTCCTGGCCGGCTGGGACAACGCCCCCTCCTGAGCGGCCACGGAGCGTGACCTCCGAGGATCGGATCGCCGGCGCCCTCCTCGGCACCGCGGTGGGCGACGCCCTTGGGCTCGCGGCCGAAGGGATGTCGGCCCCGCAGATCGCCCGACGGTGGGGTCGTCTCGATCGATATCGCTTTCTCGGCCGCCGGGGCTTCGTGTCCGACGACACCGAGCAGGCTGCCCTCGTCG
>CAXMOH010000470.1:0-6820 GCA_964194855.1 uncultured Hyphomicrobium sp. | reverse complement strand
CCGGTGGCGAGCTCCCGGCGTCCGACGAGGACGGGCTCCCGGGTCATGCAGTCGGCGGCGGCGCGGTCGAGGAGCGAGTAGCCGTGTCCCTCCATGAGACGTCGCAGGTCCCCGTCGGAGATCATCCCGGCGAGCGTGCCGTCCTCCTCGGTCACGGTGGTCAGACCCAGGCGCTTGCGGGTCATCTCGAAGAGGACGTCCTTCATCAGCGTGTCCGGCCGGACTCTCGGGATCGCATCCCCCGTGTGCATCAGGTCCTCGACTCGAAGAAACCTCTTCCCGATTCGTCCACCCGGATGGAGGACTGCAAAGTCCTCGACGGTGAAGCCCCGCTCCTCGAGGAGCGCCATGCTCAGCGCATCGCCCATGGCGAGGGCAGCGGTGGTCGACGCGGTGGGGGCCAGTCCCAGGGGGCACGCCTCGACGCGGATCGCCACGTCGAGGTGCACGTCCGCGGCCTGGGCGAGTGCGGAGTCGGGGTTGCCGGTCAGGGCCACGATCGGAGAGCCGAGCCGCCTGGCCCAGGCCGCCAGGGCGAGGAGCTCGCCCGTGTCGCCGCTGTTCGACAGGGCCAGGAGGACGTCGCCTTTCACGAGGCGACCCAGGTCACCGTGGGTGGCCTCCGCCGGGTGGAGGAAGAGCGACGGCGTGCCGGTGGACGCCAGGGTCGCCGAGATCTTCTGCCCGATGAGGCCGCTCTTGCCCATCCCGGTCACGACGACCCGACCCGGGCACGAGCGGAGCGCCTCCACGGCCCGGTCGAAGCTCTCGTCGAGACGCGGGATCAGCTCCCGGATGGCCTCGGACTCGATCTCGAGGACCTTTCGGGCGGTGTCGCGGGACATGGGCCCAATCGTAACCCGGATCATTCGCCAGACTTCGTCGAGAGACGTCGTGAGAGTGCAGCCGAGGCGGGCAAGCGCCCGGCCGCGGAGCGGGTCAAGAAGAGCCCGGCGGGATTCACTCCCGGCGGGCGAACGATCGAGGCGTTGCCCGGTGGCAGGGGGCGGTGCGGGAGTAGACCGCCAGCCCCCCTCCCGGACCGTCGACATCGAGGGCCCTGCCAAAGGGTGCCTCGGGGGGGAGGCCGCCGTTCGCCCAGATGCGAGGCATGACGACGTGGTCGATGCAGGCTTCTTCGAGAAACCGGGCACGGTCCTCCGGAGAGCTGGCGTAGAAGCGGCGGGTGGCCTCGTCCCTGGAGGCATGCTCGGGCGAGGCCGTGTGTGAGACGAAGGGCCAGCACGCGCTCAGGCCGCCGACGTACAGGCCGATGTCGGGCGGGGCGAGGACGAGCTCGCCCGGACGGCACTGGGAGCGAAGCGCCACTGCGATCCCGAAACGGTCGACGGGGACGTTTCTGTAGGTGTTGGGAGAGCTCTGGAGCCACGCCAACACCAGCGCGGTGGCCGCAAACACCGGGACCGCTCCTTCGAGAAACCCCCGGCGCATGCGGCCGAGCCCGATCGCGCCGAGCACCAGCAGGGGGACACCGACGCCGGACAGGAACTGCAGCGAGAACGACACGGGCCTGGCGACCACCATGAAAACCGCGAGCGTGGCCCAGAGCGTCAGGTAGAGCCGGTGGCGCGACGCGACCTCGTCACCCTTCGGGATGCCGAGGGTCGTCAAGCCCAGGAGAGCCGCCGGACCGATGGCGATGGCCAGCTCGAGGAGCGAAGGCCCGGACGTTGCGAAGCGAGGGCTCGAGAAGACCCGGAACCCGGGGCTCCAGAGGAACACCCAGGCGTTGTAGGCGAGAACGGGCACCAGCGCCGCCACCGGGAGGAGCCTTCGGGGCCACTTCCGGGGCGGCCACCGGATGAGCACCGCCAGCCCCTCGACCCCGGCCAGAAGGGCCGCATCGTAGGGCCGAACGAGCCCGAGGACGGTCCCGATCAGGACCCCCCAGCCCGGCCGCCCCGAGGCAAAGGCCAGGAGCCCGGTGGCGAGGAGCGTCGTTCCCACCACGAAGTGCGGGTTGGCCATCGTCTGCACGAAGGGGAACAGGCCAGCCAGAAGATCGTAGGCCCGGGACCCCGGGAGCCAGCCCAGGAGCACGAGGGCGCCGCCCAGGCCGCCGCCGGTGAAGACGAGCAGAAGCCCCGCCAGGCGCCGCGGGGGAGGCAGGCCGCTTCGAACCAGCCATCGATCAACGACGACGACGAACACGACGAGCACCAGCAGGCCGAGCAGCCGATACGCCAGAAGGGGCGAGCCCCCCAGAAGGACCGAGAGCCAGCCCACCAGAAGCCACTCGGCGTTGAAGAGCGCCGGGGGGAGCGTCGGAGCGGCCAGCTTGTTCCGGAAGACGATCGCCCCGTCCTCGGCCTGCTGCACGTAGCTCAGGTAGTTGTAGAAATCGTCCACGTAGTAGAAGGTCCCGACGAAGACGGTCCCCGGCGGTGGCGCGAGGGCGGCGCGCAGGAGGAGCGACCCCGAGACGGTCGCGAGGAGCAGCCAGGTCAGGGCGACGGGACGCGCCCGTTGTCCGCGGGTCACGTCAGGGGCGATCGACGTGGGCCGCCTGCTGCACCCGGACCAGTCGGCGCAGCAGGGACCGAAGACGGCCCAGGCGATAGGCGTTGGGCCCGTCGGACAGTGCCCGGCTCGGGTTCTGGTGCACCTCCATGAACAGCCCGTCGACTCCGGCGGCCACCCCGGCCGGGGCGAGAGTGTCGATGAAGTGTGCCTCGCCGCCGGAGCGGTCGCCGAGGCCCCCGGGGCGCTGCACGCTGTGGGTGACGTCGAAGACGACAGGAGCTCCCAGCGAACGCAGCACCGGAAACGACCGCATGTCCACCACCAGGTTGTTGTATCCGAAGCTCGCGCCTCGCTCCGTGAGCATGACCTGGCGGTTGCCGGTCGAGGTGGCCTTCTCGAGGACCGTCTTCATGTCCCACGGCGCCATGAACTGGCCCTTCTTGATGTTCACGATCTTCCCGGTGGCCGCGGCGGCGACCACGAGGTCGGTTTGCCGGCAGAGAAAGGCGGGGATCTGGAGGATGTCGGCCACCGCAGCCACTCTCTCGACCTGCGTCACGTCGTGGACGTCCGTGAGGATGGGGACCTGGTGCCGCTCGCGCACCGAGGCGAGGATCTCGAGCCCGTGCTCGATCCCGGGTCCTCGGTAGGTGCTCCGGCTGGAGCGGTTGGCCTTGTCGTAGCTGGCCTTGAAGACGTAGGGGATGCCCAGCTCGTCCGTGATCTTCTTCACTCGGGCCGCGACGGCGTGGGGGTGGCGCGGGTTCTCGATGACGCACGGGCCGGCGATGAGGAAGAGCCGGCCACGGCGGGTCAGTGCCCGCCACAGGCTGCCGCCGGCCAGGGGCTGGCCGCTGCTCACGCCCGGGTGACCGCGTCTCCCGCCACGCGGGCCTCGTCCGGCCGTGCCTCCCGATGGGCGAGGCTGGCACGGACGAAGTCGCGGAAGAGCGGGTGGGGGGCCAGCGGCTTGGACTTGAACTCGGGGTGGTACTGCACCGCGATGAACCAGGGGTGGTCGGGCAGCTCGGCGATCTCCACGAACTTCCCGTCGGGCGTCTTGCCGGAGATCGACATCCCTCCGTCGGTGAGGATCTTCTCGTACTCCTGGTTGAACTCGTAGCGGTGGCGGTGCCGTTCGCGGATCTCCGTCTCGCCGTAGCAGCGCTCGGCCAGCGACCCCGCCTTGAGCTGGCACGTGTAGGAGCCGAGCCGCATCGTGCCGCCCATCTCCTCGACCCCGAGGAGGTCCTGCAGCTTGTAGATGACCTTGTGCTCGGTGTCGGGATCCACCTCGGTGGAGTTCGCGCCTTCGAGTCCACAGACGTTTCGTGCGAACTCGGTGACCGCCCACTGGAAGCCGTAGCAGATCCCGAAGTAGGGCGTGCCGGTCTTGCGTGCGTACTCCGCCGCCGCGGACATGCCGCCGGTTCCCCGGGTTCCGAAGCCGCCGGGCACGAGGATGCCGTCGACGCCGGCGAGCCTGGAGGCGGCGTTGGACGAATCGAGCTCGTCGGACTCGACCCAGCGGCGGTTCACCTTGACGTCGCTGCCGAAGCCGCCGTGGGTGAGGGCCTCATTCAGGCTCTTGTACGAGTCCTCGAAGGTCACGTACTTGCCGATGATGCCGATCGTGACCTCGCCCTTCGGGCTTTTGATGCGCCGGACGAGGTCCTCCCAGGCCGTCATGTCGCGCCCGCCGGACTCGAGCCCCAGCTCCTTCAGGATGATGTCGTCCAGCCCTTCGGACGAGAGGACGAGGGGGACCTCGTAGATGGACTCGACGTCCTTGGCGGTGATGACCGCCTCTTCGGGCACGTCGCAGAACAGCGCCAGCTTGGCCTTGATGTCGGGGGGGAGGAAGCGGTCGGTGCGGCACAGCAGGACGCTCGCCGAGATACCGATGGCGCGAAGCTCGCGCACGCTGTGCTGCATCGGCTTGGTCTTGAGCTCGTTGGCGGTGGCGATGTAGGGCACCAGGGCCAGGTGGACGAAGATCGCGTTCTCCCGCCCGACGTCCTGTCGGAACTGACGGATGGCCTCGAGGAAGGGGAGGCTCTCGATGTCTCCGACGGTGCCGCCGATCTCGACGATGACGACGTCGACGTCGTGGCCGAGGGCCCGGATCGACGACTTGATCTCGTCGGTGATGTGGGGGATCACCTGGACGGTACGACCCAGATAGTCTCCGCGACGCTCCCTGGCGATCACCGAGCCGTAGATCTTCCCGGTCGTGGTGTTCGAGGCCTTCGAGGTCTCGCAGTGGGTGAAGCGCTCGTAGTGGCCGAGGTCCAGGTCGGTCTCGGCCCCGTCCTCCGTGACGTAGACCTCGCCGTGCTGGTAGGGGCTCATCGTTCCCGGGTCGACGTTGATGTAGGGGTCGCATTTCATCATGGCGACCTTGAACCCGTGGCCCTCGAGCAGGGCGCCGATCGACGCCGACGCGAGACCCTTGCCCAGGGACGAGATGACGCCTCCCGTCACGAAGATGTACTTTGTCAAGCCACTTTTCCCTTCCCCGGCGCCAGGAGCGCGCGGACGCGCTCCAGGTCCTCCGGCGTGTCCACCGCCAGTCCACTCTCCCCATCCATCGGCACGACCCGGATGCGCATGCCGTGGTGCAAGGCCCGGAGCTGCTCCAGCCCCTCGGCTTCTTCGAGGGGCGCCGGAGGCAGCGAGGCGAAGCGCAGGAGCGCCTCGCGCCTGTAGGCGTAGAGCCCGACGTGCTTTCTGGCCAGGCCGCGGTCCACCGTCGCAGCCGCACATTCCCGCGCCGCCGCGCTGTCGGCGAGGCGCGTGTGGGGAATGAGGGCCCGAGAAAAGTAGAGCGCGTTCCCGTTCCCGTCTGTCACGACCTTCACCACAGAGGGGAGCAGCATCTCCTCTACCGAACCGATCGGCACCGAGACCGTCGAGATCGATGCCCCGGTGTCGGCGACGAGGGCATCGACCGCCGCATCGATGCCCTCGGGATCGAGAAGGGGTTCGTCACCCTGCACGTTGACGACAATCTCGGCCTCGAGTGAGCCGACCGCCTCAGCCAGGCGGTCGGTGCCGCTCCTGTGTCGCTCCGAGGTCAGTGCCGCTTCTCCCCCGAAGGCTCGCACCGCCGAGGCGATGCGCTCGTCGTCGGTGGCCACCAGCACACGATCCAGGCTCCTTGCCGCACGAGCGCGATCATAGACTCGCTCGATCAGCGTCTTTCCGTGGATATCCGAGAGAGGCTTCCCCGGCAGGCGTGTGGAGCCGTAGCGCGCGGGGATGATGCCGACGATGGCCAAATCTTGCTCGGTACGAGGCATGGTACCCAAGCTCGTCATGGGCAGTCAAACCACCGCTCGGTCGGCCCGCCCCGAGGCGTTCGGCCCGAGGGAAGGTGGGGCAGGAATCGGACTGGTAGACTGCGTCGGGTCCGCTCAAGCATGTCCTTCTCTCCCCGCGTGTCTCGCGATCTCCTGGTGGCCGGGGTGACGAGCGCCCTGGCGGTCCTTCTCAATCCGGCGGCCTTCCTGGGCGGCGAATCCTTCTTCGAGCGTGACCTCCACCTCGACTGGTATCCGAGGATCGCGGCCCTCGCGCGTTGCGTGCGCGAGGGAGCGTGGCCGGTGTGGGACACGAGCATCGGCTTCGGCCAGCCGCTGCTCGCCGACCCTGGCGCGCAGGTGGTCTATCCCGTCACCTGGCTCGCCGTCGCCGTCCCCGGCCCGGCCGCGTATACGGTCTTCGTTCTCGTCCATCTCCTGGTCGCCTCGCTGGGGGCGTCGCGCCTGGCCACGCGCCTCGGCGCCGGCCCCCTTGGCGGGCCCGCGGCTGCCGCACTCTTCGTCCTCTCTGGTCCGGTGCAATCGAGCCTGAACCTGTGGCACCACTTCGCGGGCCTTGCCTGGATGCCATGGGTGCTCCTGGGAGTCGACCGGGCGATCCGGGCCCCGCGCCTGTCCTCGATGCTCGCCCTCACCCTCGTCGCCAGCCTCCAGGTCCTGGCCGGCTCGGCCGACGTCTGTGCCATGACCGTGGCGCTCGCCATGGGATGGACTGCCGTGAGCCTGCTCGGGCGCCCCCGATCCCGTCACCGATTGCCAGGCGTGCTGGGGACCCTGCTCGCGTCGACGCTGCTCACCGCCTGCCTGACGGCGGTCGTCTGGTGGCCGGCGACCGAGCTCCTGGTCCGCTCGCCTCGCCAGGAGCTCCCCGCGGACATCCGGACGGCCTGGTCACTCCCTCCCGCGGGCGTCTGGCGGCTCGTGGCGCCGCTCGACCCCGGCCGCGTGCCGTTCGCGGCTGAGACGTGGCGGCAGCTGTACAATCGGCCTCAGGCGCCGTTTCTCTGGTCGTT
>CAXMOH010000469.1:0-5446 GCA_964194855.1 uncultured Hyphomicrobium sp. | reverse complement strand
TGGCCCGCTTCGCGGGCAGGGCGCTTGCCCGGATCGGCTAGCGTCTCACCTCTCGCGACGAAATCTGGTGAATATTCCGGGCTAGCGTCAGGGAAGCCGCAAGTGATACGTACGCCTCATTCGCACCGTTCTTCAGACCCTTGTGCTTCCCCTCACGGCGCTGTCAAGATGCCGGAGACAACAGGACGAGAGGGACTCCGCGATGCCACGCTTCATCTTCATCATCCCCATCGGTGTGATTCTCCTGCTGTCGTCTCTACCGTCCCGGGTCCTGGCCCAGGACGAGTGCCTCGACTGCCACGGGGAGCCCGGCCTCTCCGCCTACTTCGGCAAAGGCGAAGAGCAGGTCGTCTTCGTCGATCCCGAGGCCTGGGCGGTCTCGGTGCACGGAGAGATGGGCCTCGGGTGCACCGACTGCCACGTCGACATCTCCGAGTATCCCCATCCGGAGATCCTGGACGCCACTCATCGCGACTTCACGCTGCGCCTCAACGCTCCTGCCAGATGTGTCACGAGGAGCAGTTCGAGCGGACGCTGGACAGCGTCCACCAGCGGGCTCTCGCGGCCGGAAACAAGCAGGCCGCGGTCTGCGCCGACTGCCACGACCCCCACGTGCAACCCAGGATCACCGATCCCGACACAGGAGAGCTTCTGCCGGCCGGCCGCGTCGAAATCCCCCGGACCTGTGCCACTTGCCATGAGGAGATCCAGGCGACGTACGCGGCCAGCGTCCACGGAGCCGCACTGGGCCACGGCAACGGGGATGTGCCCACCTGCATCGATTCCCACGGGGTGCACGACATCCCCAGTGCCCATACCACCGAGTTCCGCCTCGCCTCGCCCCGCATGTGCGCGGACTGCTACACCGACGGCGAGCGGATGGCCAGGTACGGCCTGTCGACCGACGTTTTCCGGACCTACGTGGCCGACTTCCATGGCTCGACCGTCACGCTCTTTCAGCGCCAGCATCCCGACCAGACGACGAACAAGCCGGTGTGCTACGACTGCCACGGGATCCACGACATCAAGAGCGCGACGGACCCGGAGAAGGGTTTGCACGTGAAGGCCAACCTGCTCGCGACCTGCCAGAAGTGCCACCCCGACGCGACCACCAACTTCCCTGACGCCTGGCTCAGCCACTACATCCCCGATCGCGACCGCAACCCGCTGGTGTACTGGGCGCGGCTGGCATACGCGATCCTGATCCCGGGCGTCGTGGGCGGGATGGTGCTGTTCGTGGCCTCCGACCTCGTGCGCCGGCGTCTCGAGCGACGCCGCAAGCGCCCACACCGGACCGAGCACTCATGAGCAGCCCTCAGGACTTCGATCTGGCCCGCAGCTACCCGCGGTTCACCACCTCCTTCCGGATCCAGCACGCCGTGATGGCCCTATCGTTCCTCGTTCTCACCGTGACCGGCCTGCCACAGAAGTACATCTACCTGAACAGCCACTTCCTCGACGACGTGATCGAGCTCCTGGGGGGCATCGAGGCGGTCCGCCTTCAGCACCGGATTGCCGCCACCGTCCTGATGCTGGTGACGGTCTACCATCTCGTGGAGGTCGCGTACCGCGTTCTCGTCTGCCGGGCCGGCCTCAGCATGATGCCCCGCTTCCAGGACACAGTGGACGCCTGTCGGAGGATTCGCTACAACCTGGGCCTCGTCGCCGAGCCGCCGCGGGCGGACCGGTTTGCCTGGGAAGAGAAGCTCGAGTACTGGTCGCTCGTCTGGGGGACGGTGATCATGATCGTCACCGGCTTCATGCTCTGGAACCCGATCGCCACCGCACGCTTCCTGGACGGCCAGTTCCTTCCCGCCGCCCAGGTCGTCCACGGGGGCGAGGCCCTTCTGGCCATCCTGGCCGTCATGGTGTGGCACTTCTACGCGGTGCACCTGCGCCAGTGGAACCGGAGCATGTTCACGGGAGGGCTGAGCGAGCACGAGATGGAAGAGGAGCACCCGCTGGAGCTCGAGCGGATCAAGGCAGGCACCACCGACCCCGATCTCGACCCCCGGGAGCTCGAGCGTCGCCGGTGGTGGTTCCTGCCTGTCGCCGGCGTGGTCACCGCGGTACTCCTCGCCGGGATCTACTGGTTCGTCACCTTCGAGCAGACGGCCATCTTCACGTTGCCGGCACCCTGACGGAGCCCCCGCTCAGCCACGTCGGCAGCCGACGGAAGCAGTCGGCGCAGAAGCGCTCGCCCCGCGCGTCCACGCGCTCGACGCTGCCCGCATAGCTCATGAGACGCGGGGCAGTGCTCGAGGCCGGCGAGGTGGCCCAGCTCGTGCCGGATCTCGACCACGGTGCGGACGTCGGCAGGTTGAGGATCTCAACGATCACCGAGACCGCGTCCGGTACTCCTCGAGGATCGCGTCCATGACCCGGGTCGTCCGAGCCCCCGACTCTCCGGTGCTCGGGCACTCGCCCCGATCGTTGAGGGCGTCCACGACCGTCTGGATCAGCGGCTGCTGGATGTGGCGGGGGAAGGAGACAGGGAGCTCTCGGGCCGAGCCGTCGGCCACCAGCGTCACCGGGCCCGTACCGAAGGTCGCGTAGCCGATCGTGCCCTTCGTGCCCACGATCTCAGTGTGGTCCTGGGCCTCCGACGCCACGAAGCACCACGAGCCGACGCCCTGGACGCCCGACTCGAACGCGAAGCTCGCGGTGACCGTGTCCTCGGCGTCGTAGTAGCCGGCCTGGTTGACCGCGGTCCCCTTCATGGTGGCGGTGGCGGTGGCGGTGGCGATGGGCCCCAGGACGTCGTCGAGAAAATCGAGCATGTGGGACGCGAGATCCACGAAGTGCCCGCCGCCGGCGATCTGCGGGATGACGCGCCAGGGGAGGTTCCCCTCCATCTCCTCGGGAGTCGCTGCCTGGCTGAGCGCGACCCGGACGAGGCGCACCTCGCCGATCGCGCCGTCCGTGACGAGCTGCTTGATCTTCAGGAACTTGTCGAGGGCGCGCCGGTAGTACGCCACGTAGAGCGGCACGCCCGCCTTCCGGCAGGCGGCGATCATCTCCTCGCACTCCCCCAGGTTCAGGGCCATCGGCTTCTCGACGTACACGGGCTTGCCGACGCGCGCGGCGAGCAGGACGTACTCCCGGTGCGAAGACGGGGGAGTGGCCACGTACACAGCGTCGACCTCGGAGTCCTCCACCAGGGCTCGCGCGTCGTCGTACCACCGTGGAACGTCGTGCCGCCGCGCATAGTCCCGGGCCCGCTCTGTGTCGCGCCGCATCACCGCGACCAGGCGGGAGTTTCGGGCCTTCTGGAACCCGGGGCCGCTCTTCGTCTCGGTGACGTCGCCACAGCCGATCATGCCCCAGCCGATCGTCTTCGAGTCCTGACTCATCCTGCCTCCAGGGAAGAACCCCGTCCTCGGGCGACCCCCACCGTCGATGGCGGGGCACGGTTACGGATCCTATACTGGGGCCCGCGGCGGGCGAACGAAAGCGTCATCAGCCGCACTCCACGGAGGGAGAGACAGTGCGAGAGAACACCGTGAGGTCGATCTGGGCCCGGGGCGGCGTGGTCCTGAACGGCTGGCTGAGCATCCCCAGCTCGTTCTCCGCAGAGGTCATGGCCCACCAGGGCTTCGACTCGCTGGTCGTCGACATGCAGCACGGCGTCATCGACTACCAGACAGCCGTGACCATGCTGCAGGCCATCTCGACCACGCCGGTCGTCCCGCTGGCCCGGGTGCCCTGGAACGACCCCGCCCACTTGATGAAGATCCACGATGCCGGCGTCTACGGAGTGATCTGCCCGATGGTCAACACCCGTGAGCAGGCCGAGGCGCTCGTCCGGTCGTGCAAGTACCCGCCACGCGGGGTCCGAAGCTTCGGGCCGGTGCGGGCGTCGATGTACGCTGGGAAGGGCTACGTGGAGAAGGCCAACGACGAGCTCGTCGTGATACCGATGATCGAGACGGTCGAGGCCCTCGAGAACCTGGACGACATCCTCACCACACCGGGGGTGGACGCGGTGTACGTGGGGCCGGCGGACCTGAGCCTCTCCCTCGGGTACGAGCCGGGTGTGGACAGGACCGAACCCGCCGTCGTGACGGCCCAAAAAACCATCGCCGCCGCCTGCAAGCGCCACGGTGTGGTGGCCGGCATCCACACCGGGACGCCGGAGTACGCCTTGAAGATGATCGAGGACGGGTACCGCTTCGTCACCGTCGCCACCGACTTCCGCCTCATCGCCGCCCAGGCTGCAAAGGCAGTGAAGGCCGTCCGCAAGCGTGTCCCGGCGGAGTGACGTCAGACGACCGTCGCGGGCCGCTTGACCTGGAGCCGGACGATCGCGAAGACGTTCTGGCCCACGAAGAAGGAGTTCCAGTACACGACGGTCATCATCGGCTCGGGCTGGCAGTAGAAGTAGGCGATCAAGCAGGACGCAGCGACGATGGTGAGGATTCTGAGCTTGAGCATGTCCTTCACGAAGTACGAGAGCAAGTAGAGGATGTTGGCTGAGTTGATGAGGATTTCCATGGCTCTTGTTCCCGTTCGGAGACCCATAGAGCATGGCCCGTGCCATTCCCTGCTTGCCGAGTAAGTTGCGACAGGAGAATCACTTGGGGCGGTTGTTTGCGTCCAATTCCATTCCCGAGATCTCGCGAATCGCGAGATCTCGCAACTCCGGCTCACGAGATCAGGCAAGAGGGGAACGGCCTACTGCTGACGGGGAGACTTGATCCCGAGGGACTTCATGCGCGAGCTGAGGGTCGAGGCGTTCATGTCCAGGAGCCGCGCCGCGCCTCTCGGCCCTGAGACGCGCCACCCGCAGGTCTCCAGGGCAAGAGCGATGTTGTCTCGCTCCAGCTTCTGGAAGTCCTTCGTCTTCAGGATCCGGGTGCCTGGTCTGTCCTCTGGCAGAGGCTCGACCGCACCACCCTGGTCCGTTTCCGGCAGGGCCCGGTCCAGGCTGATGTCGCCGCCCCGCGAGGTGATCACCGCTCGTTCCATGACGTTTTGCAGCTCCCGGACGTTCCCTGGCCAGGAGTAGGCCTTCAGCCGGCGCAGGCAGTCGGCCGACAGGTCCCGGCAGTCGCGGCCCATCCTCTGGGCAAACTGGAGGGCGAATGCCGAGGCGAGCAGACCCACGTCCTCCCGACGATCGCGCAGCGGTGGCAGGCGGATGGGGAAGACGTTGAGCCTGTAGTACAGGTCCTCCCGAAACGTCTTGTCGCTGACCGCCTGCTGCAGGTCTCGATTGGTCGCGGCCAGCACGCGCACGTCCACCTTCCGGGTGGTGGAGCTCCCCACCGGCTCGAACTCTCCCTCCTGGAGCACCCGCAGGAGCTTGCCCTGCAGCTCGAGGGGGAGGTCCCCGATCTCGTCGAGGAAGATGCTGCCGCCGTGCGCCAGGGCGAAGCGCCCCTCTCGCCGTTGGGTGGCTCCGGTGAACGCACCCTTCTCGTGACCGAACAGCTCGCTCTCGATG
>CAXMOH010000468.1:0-19287 GCA_964194855.1 uncultured Hyphomicrobium sp. | reverse complement strand
GAGAGCAACCAAGAAGAAGGCAACTCGGAAGAAGGCAACTCGGAAGAAGGCAGCCAAGAAGAGGTAGAAGCCTCGGGGAGGTCTGGGGGTCGAGAGGATTTCTCGCCCCCCAGCCACCACCCCGGTCGTCGACGATCAACCGCGTGGGCTGACGGCGCCTGATCGCCTGAAGGCCACCGAAACGAGAGGAAGGGGGGATGTAGCGAATGCCGGCGAAGAAGAAGAAGAAGGCAACCAGGAAGAAGGCGACTCGCAAGAAGGCGGCCAAGAAGAAGTAGAGGCCCGACGTCAGCCACGGCCGAAAGGGGGTGAGCGATTCACCCCCTTTTCCTTTTGCTCCCGAGCACGTGAGCTTCGATGGCCTGGGCAAGGCCGTCCTCGTCGTTCGTTGGCAGGACCGGCCACCCCATCCGGTGCAGTTCTGGATCGGCGTTGCCCATGATGAAGCCCTGCCCCGCCCGGGAGATCATCTCTTCGTCATTCCAGTTGTCGCCCACGGCGAGCGTCTCCGCCGGGCTGATGCCCCAGCGTTCCTGGAGAAAAGCCACCGCGTCGGCCTTGCCCACGGTGCGCTCGAGCACCTCGAGAATCGCGCGGTCGCTGGCCGGGTACACGCTGCGCTCGATTCGCGCCCGGCCGTGGAGGCGGGCCTCGAGGGCCTCCCGGACCGGATCCATCTCGGCACGCGATCCGCCGAACATCACCTGGATGGGCTCCTCCTCCTCGAGGGCCGCCACGAGGTCGGGGGCTGTCCTCACGTCCTCCGCCGCCCTCTCGAGGTAGTGGCGCACCAGGAGCGACGGGCGGCCGGCCTCCCGGACGACCAGCCGTCCCTCGCCCCGGGCCCCGCAGTGCAGAACCGGCTCCGCGTCCATCGATAGACCGAGCTCCACCGCATCCCGAGCGGCGGCTCTGGGCAGGGGTCGCGAGCGCAGGAGCTGGTCTGCTTCGACGACGAGGGCACCGTTGTGCAGGACCATCGGGACCTGGCCGCCGAGACCCTGCGCAATGCGACGGGCGGAGGGAAGCCGACGACCGGTGACGAGCAGGACCCGCACACCCCTGGCCCGGGCGGCGTCCAGCGCCCGGCGCGTGCGAGGAGACACCTCACGGTCGCTGGTCAGCAGCGTCCCGTCGATGTCGAGGGCAAGAAGGCGAATGGGGGGCTCGTCCAACCCGGCTCACTCTCCGGTCCAGACCTCGATCCGCTCGATCACGTCCCCGGGGCGGATCCGGTCGAGAACCTCGAGACCCGCAACCACCGTGCCGAACCGCGTGTAGCGCCCGTCGAGGTGCGGCTGGGGCGACAGTGCGAAAAAGAACTGGCTGCCGCCTGTGTCTTCTCCGGCATCCGCCAACCCGAACGAGCCTCGGGCGAACGGACGGAGGCCGACCTCGGAACGCAGCGTTTCGCCCGGGCCCCCGTAGCCGTCGCCCCTGGGATCCCCACCCTGGACGACGAAGCCGGGCTCGATCCGGTGGAACGTGAGGCCGTCGTAAAAGCCGCGCTGCGCGAGACGGACGAACGAGGCGCTGGTGAGCGGGGCCGCCACGACGTCGAGATGGATCTCGATGACGCCGTGCCGAGTCTGGAGAAAGACCCGGGGCGTGAAGAGCGACATACCGGGGAGCGGGTAGTGGGGTGCCATCGCCTCGCGGTAGTCGAGGGCGGGACGCGCGATCCTCTCGGGCCCGGCGCCGGGGGCCGGGGCATCCGCGTGGTTCAGCGCCGCCACCGCCCGCGCACGAACCGCGCGCGAAGGATCCCAGTGCGCGATCTGTGTGAGGGCCGACAGGGCCTCGGCGTCGCCCTGCTTCGCAAGCGCGCTCACTGCGACGAGCCTGGCCTCGGGTGCCCCGTCGGCGAGCCCTCGCTTCCACGCCTCGTGAAGCTCGCCGCTCAGCCCTTTCACGCCGAGCGCAGCCAGGTTCCGGGCCGCCGAGGTCCGCACTCCGGGGTCCGCGTCGGCAAGATGGCGGCGAAGGGTGTCGGCCGAGTCCTCGCCGCGGGCCCGAGCGAGCGCCTCGAGGACGGCAGGCCGCACCCGAGCGTCGTCGTCCTCGAGCATGGCGTGCAGGATACGGACACTCATCTCGTCGCCGAGCCCGCCGAGGGCCGTGGCGAGGGCGGCTCGCACCCACCACACCGGATCGGGGTCCATCCCGGAGAGCACCAGCGCGAAGTTGTCGCGGTCCGTGCGCGCGAGGGCCGCAAGAGCGGCAGCGCGGATCCACGGGGAAGGATCGCCCACCACCGGGACGATCCGGGAACGCAGGCGCCTCTCCGCCGGCAACGCCGCCAGCGTCAGGAGCGCCTGCCGTCGGACGACATCGCTCCGCGAGCCCATGAGCGACGCGGCCAGCGGGCGCGCCCGCTCGTCACCGAGGAGGGCGAGTGCTCGCAAGGCCTCGAAGGCCACGTTCTCGTTCTCGTCGCGGGCGAGCGACGCGAGCACGTCGAAGGCCGAGACGTCCTCGAGTGCGCCGAGTCCGCGGGCGCCCAGCGCTCGGGAGTGGGCGTCGTCCGACCTTGCCGCCGCCACCAGAACGGGAGACAGGGCGGGGTTCTCCAGCCGCATCGCGACCCAGGTTGACACCCACCAGTCGAAGCGCGGCGCGCCCCGGGAGAGGAGAGCCTTCTCGGCCGAAGGCCCGTCCCGAAGGGCGGCCAGGGCCAGGAGGCCCAACCGAAGCTCGACCCAGGGGTCGTCGGGGTTGCCCGGGTCGTCTCCGCGGACGGTCACGACGCCCTCGGAACGGGGAATGGCCCGCATGACGAACGCGGCGACGGCCTCCGCCGTGGTGGGATCGCCGATGCGTCCCAGGGCCTCGGCCGCACGGCCACGAACGACGGGCTCCGAGTCCCCCAGGGCGGCGACGAGACGGTCGACAGCGGCCGGGTCGCCGACGAGCCCCAGCGCGAAGACGGCCATCTTCTCCACCTCGATCTCCGGGTCGTTCATCAGATCGAGCAGGGCGGGCACGAGAGACGGGTCGCCGATCCGGCCCGCGGCCAGCGCCGCGCGCCTGCGAATCCCCGGCTCGTCGTGGCGCAGGAGGCGAGCGAGCTCGACCCCGCCTGTCGAGCGGATGTCCTCCATCTCGAGAATCCGGCCGAGGATCTCGGTGAAGGTCGGCGGGGGCGGAGGCTCGTCCTTCCCAAGGGCGGCAGCGGAGATCCCCAGGCTCAGAAGCAGGACCAGCGGCGAGAGCCTCGCCCGTGTGTGCTTCTCGCGTCGGCGCATATCCGCCGATTATAGCCACCGCTCAGGCCACGGCCAGCAGGTCGTGCCCGTCCACGAGGCCGAGGCGGGCGGCCTCGACGCGGATGCGCTCCCGGGCACCCCTCTGCCCGACGGCGGCGAGATGGAGCGGCCCACGGAGCCCGGCGGCATCGACCACGGCAATCACCGGGGCCCCGTGGATGGTCTGCCCGATCCTCCGAGGATGAACCTCGACGAAGGCTCGGACCTGGTGGCCCGCCCGTTTCAACGCGCGGGCCCAGGCCTTGCCGATGTCGCCGGCGCCCCAGACGACGACCGGGCGCCCCGAGGCGAGGGGGCCGCGGCCCAGGGCGGCCACCTTCGTCGCGAGGAACCTCGCGGGCGAGTACCGTGGATCCGCCCGGGTGAGCCGGCCGGGACGATCGCGCCAGCGGAGGAGGACCTGGTCGAGCTTCTCGAACCGCAGGCCGGCCTCGAAGCACCGGAGCCACAGCTCGTAGTCCTCGGGGCCGTCCAGGTCGGGCCAGCCGCCCAAGTCCAGGAGCGTCTGCCGCCGCATCGCCACGCTGGGGTGAACGAGCGGGGACTCCACGAAACGGTCGCGCTCCATCGCCTCGTGGCCGAGCAGGCCGTTCGACCAGTCCACGTAAGCCCGCATGCCCCCTGCAGGCGGCACGCCCGTCTCGCAGACGAGCTCCACCCGACACCCGAGCACGTCGACCCGAGCATCCTCGCCGAGACGCCGGGCCTGCTTCTCCAGGCGCTCGGGGTAGGCGACGTCGTCGGCGTCCATTCGGGCCACGAGCGGGGCCCGGGCCTCCGCCAGCGCCAGGTTCAACGCGGGGACGAGGCCCAGGCGGGGCGTGCGCAGGACCCGCAAGCGAGGGTCCTCCCGAGCCCAGGTCTCCAGACAGGCGGGGGTCGTGTCGGAGGAGCCGTCGTCCACCACGACGACCTCGTGGTCCGTGAGCGTCTGGGAGCGAAGCGACCCGAGGCACTCGGACAGGGTGTCCTGGGCGTCGCGCACCGGCAGAAGGACGCTGAGGCGGGCCACGGCGGTCTCAGGGGCGGGCGGGACCGGACACTAGCCGTGCTCGAGGACGAAGTCGCGGGCCGATTGAAGCGCGCCGGTGGCCGTCGCTCCCTGAACCACGTAGAAGGGGCTGGAGCCGGGCCGCCAGTCTCCGCGCATGGCTCGACGGATCTCCACGAGGAAGAGACCCTCGGTGTGCAGGGGTTCGGTGAGCTCGTAGATCCACTCGCCGCGCCGAACGGTCGAGTGGATCGCACCCGGCGCCCACAGCGGCGCGAGAGGTTCCGGAGGGTTCTCCCTGTCCACGATGCGCTCGATCGCACGCTGACCGCCCTCGGGGAGAAAGAGGAACTCGATCCCGTATCCGATGTAGGGCCAGCCCACGTCGGGAGCGTCCCGCACGACACGCCCCAGAACCCTCACGCGCCCCTCGGGCTCGGGCAGGTCAATCTCGAGGTCGAGGTCGTCGCTCTCGATCTTGACCGGGCTCGCGAGCAGCATCCCGTGCACGCTGACGTTGCGGGTGAGCCCGTAGAAGTGGCCGTTCGGGGCCGTGCGTGGCGTCCCGACCACCTGAACGTGCACGGGCACCCGAGTCTGGACTCGTTGTGGGACGTCGAGGAGCTTCGCCAGCCAGCTCTCGAGAACGAAACGGTCGAGGGGCCTTCGGAGGACCGCGTTGGCGCCGGCGCCGAGCACCAGCCCCTCTGTACCCATCGGTTCCGAGGCCGGGATCAGGACGAGGATCGAGACGCGCTCGCTTGCCGGGCCCTTGCGGATGGCTTCGATCATCTCCGGGAGCGGCATGTCGTCGAGATTCATGCCCAGGACCACCAGCTGCGCCGGGCCCCTGGTGACGGTGTCGAGCAGCGCCTGTCCACTCGTGGCCTCCTCGACCAGCTGCGGGTCTCGCTTGAGAAAGCGGACCTCGAGCCGCAGCTCGCGGATGTCGAGACCAGCGGCGAGAATCGTTCCGTCCATGGAGATCTCTAGCTCACCGCCCGCTGACGGCTGCGCCGAAAACGCAGCACCTGCTGCAGACGATCGGGAACGATGGTCTTCAGCCCGAGGAGCGACGGAACCCGATCGTAGTTCAAAACGAGCCGGGCGTCCCGGCGGCCACCCGGCTTGAGCTCGCGCACCACGAAGCCGTATCGCCCGATCCGAAGGCGCGACCCGGCCTGCACCTCGCTCCGGGCCGCGTCCCGGCCATAGGTCGTCAGCTGGAGCGCGGGGCTGAGCAGCCGCTCGCGCAGGGAATCGCTGAACGCCAGCTGGACCTTGGCCCGGACGAAATCCAGGGCTGGCTCGAGCGCCCTCTCGGAGGGCGGGAGGGTCAGGATGCGCGCCGCCTCCTCCAGGCTCATGCTCTTCGCCATGTAGTCGAGGTTCAAGGCGTGAATCTTCTCCTCACGGGTGCCCGAGTCCGTAACTGCTTCGATCGTCGTACGAACCACGTCGGGTTCCAGGGGCAGGAGCGCGGCATCCGCCGGGTCGAGACCCGTCGTGTCGAGGCCGGCGCCGGTGAGATCGATCTCGGCGCTGCGAAGCGTGAACGTGGCCGAGGCCTCCCGCGGATCCTTCACCAGGCTCAGTCCCTGCGCCGCCCAGGAGCCGTCCCGCGTGCGGTGGAGCTTGTCGGCCGCAACGTGCAGCGGCTGGCCCAGGCCGAGCTCGAGGATCTCGAGATCCCCCGGGCCCGGAAAGGTGTGCACGAGCAACCCGACGAGAGCCAGCAGAATGAGGACGAGGGGAAGGATGAAGTAGCCGAAGATCCGCATCTCGATCTCGGGACGGGGGGGGGCGGTGATGCGACGCACCGTCGGCTCGATCTTCTCGAGGCCCTCGTCGGGTCGGATTCTGTAGACGAACTTGCGAAGGAGCGTGCCGTCATCAGAGAAAAACGACGCCAGTGTCTGCGCCAGCGGAGCGGCGGCCGCGCCGTTGGCCGCCCTCACCATTTCGAGCACGAAGCCCGGGGACTGTTCGCGATCGGCCTCCGCCACGTTCTCGTTGGTCTGATCGCCCACGAGGATCACGTAGAGCGGCGTGCCGAGCTGCCGGAGCAGCTCCACCGTGCGCTGGATGTTGTCGGTCGCCAGGACCTCCCCCGGGGGAAGGTCCGGCCAGTCCGCGGGATCCGGGTCGACGATGGCGTCCGTCAGGAGCACGATTCGAACGTCGGTGCCCGCAGGGTAGGAGGCGACGATGCCCTCGGTCTTGCGGAAAGCGTGATAGAAGTCGGTCCACTGGCCGTCGTTGCGATAGCGCTCGGGGTGGTCCATCGACAGCTCGCTCTGCCCACCAAAGAGAATCAGCCGTTGCCGGCTGCCCTCCACGAAGCCGAGCATCTTCTGCAGCGCCACGCGTCGCTTCTCTCCCGGGTCGAGGGGGGGCAGCGAAGCCGAGTTGTCCACGAGAAAGATGACGACCGGACCCTCGCCCTGGGGCGTAGGGGAGGGTGAGCCTTCGCCCGATGGTGCGGGGCCCGCCTGAAGCGCGAGAACGAGCAGGACGGGCAGCATCACGGACCTTGGATTTTACACCCCCGAGGGCGTTTCGCCTCCCAGCGGCCGATTCGGCCAGGAGCACCGGCACGCTCGCCCCTGGGCCGGGCGGTGCGAGCGTGCCCATGACGACCGCTATAATCCTGGGCATGAAAGCGGGCATCCTTGGTCTCTCACTCGTGGGAAAGAGCACTCTTTTCCAGCTCCTCACAGGTCACGGAGGGACCGGTCACGGCGGACGGCCCGAGGCCCGGGTGGGCATCGCGCGGGTGCCCGACGCCCGGGTCGAATCCCTCGCCGGCATCTTCAACCCAAAGAAGAAGACCTGGGCAACGGTGGAGTACGTGGACGTCCCAGGCGTGGCCCGGGGCGAGGGCTCGGCGCTCGTAGACCTGCCGGCGCTGCGGGGCGTGGACGCCCTCGTCCACGTCGTGCGGGCGTTCGAGTCGGATGTCGCTCCCCACCCGGAAGGATCGACCGACCCGCTGCGGGATGCGAGCACCCTCGAGCTCGAGCTCATCCTCGCAGATCTGGCGACGGTCGAGCGCCGGATCGAGCGGCTCGAGGCGAGCATCCAGAAGACCAGGCTGCCCGAGGAGGTGGCGGAGCGGGAGCTGTTCCTCCGGCTGAAGGACGCCCTCGAAGGTGAAAAGCCCCTGCGCGAGCTGGGCCTCACCGACGAGGAGAGACGACGTTTGCGAGGATACTCGCTGCTCTCGGAGAAGCCCCTGCTGCTCGTCGCGAACCTCGACGAGGACCGCATGCGCGAGGCCGCAGCCTATCTCGACTCCTCGGGTCTCACCGAGCTCGCTCGCCGTCCTCAGGTCGCGGTGTGCGCCGTCTCCGCGCCAATCGAAGCCGAGATGGCGGAGCTGTCGGCCGAGGACGCTCAGGCCTTCCGCGACGACCTCGGCCTCGCCGAGCCCGGGCTCGACCGTGTCATTCAAAGCTCCTACGAGCTCCTCGGCCTCGTGTCGTTCCTCACGGTGGGAGAGGACGAGTGCCGGGCGTGGACCCTCCGCAAGGGGACGCGGGCGCAGATCGCAGCGGGAACGATCCACTCCGACATCGAGCGCGGCTTCATCCGAGCGGAGGTGGTGGCGTTCGAGGATCTCGTGGCCGCGGGCTCGCTGGCCGCGTGCCGAGAGCGAGGCAGCCTGCGCCTCGAGGGCAAGGAGTACAACGTCAAGGACGGCGACGTGATCAACTTTCGATTCGCGGTCTGACGTGGCAGCCTGTCCTGCCTGTGGCCGTCCGGTGGCCGTCGCCCGAGCCCGCTGCCTCTACTGCGGCGCGGAGCTGCCGGAGGACCTTGTTCCCGCCAGGCCCCCGGAAAGCCCACTCGCGACGCTCATGGGCTCGCTCGCTTCCGAGGACGAAGCCTCGCTCCATCGCGTCCTGATCGTCCTCGACCTGGCCTCGGCTCCGGCGAAGAGTCTGAAAGAGGCGCTCGACATGTCCGCCTACGAAGCGGACCTGGCGGCGCGGCGCGGCGGCTTCCATCTGCACCGCGTCCTTGACCCGGAGATGGCAGAAGGCGAGGCCGAGCGGCTGCGGGCAGCAGGGATGAGGGTGGAGCTCCTGCCGGAGGCCGAGGTTCGGGCGCCGCCGCTGCGTGCCCTCGGGGGCGAGCAGGGCGCTGACCGACTCGAGCTCCGAACCGAGGAGGGGCCGCTCGTCCTCGAGCATCGACAGATCCTCCTCGTGGTGCGGGGCGCGATCGCCCGGCAGTATCAGCCGACCTTCAAGAGGCGGCGCGTGGACGTCGCGTCTCTCGAGGAGGGCTTCCGGGTGCACTTTCACCGTCGGTGGGACCCACACCCCGTGGAGATCGACGCGGGCAACTTCGAGTTCGGCTCCGCGGTCACCGGCTCGAGCCGTCTCAAGCTCGACGCCTGGGTCGAGGGACTGGGCGACGACATGCCTCGGGACGACGGCTTCCGCCTGTTGCCTCCGGCGTTCGGGGTGGCGACCGCCGAGGCAAAGAGCCCCCTGGCGGCCGCGGCGTCTCTCCGAGGCACGAGCCGTGGGAGCAACGCCAACCGCGACGGCGAGAGCGTCATCCTCGACAACGCCCAGCAGTTCATCTTCTACTCGGCCTTGCGAGCGGCGCTCGAGCGCCGCCGCGTTGGCTGAACCCCTCGGCACCGAGGACGCTCACGTCGCGCGGTGCGCCCGTGCTAGGGTCATCGCGATGGCAGCCGGTCGCCGGCGTGATCTCCTCCTGATCCTGATCCTGGCCGTGCTCCCGGCCCTCGCGTACGCGCCCGCGTGGCGAGACGGGCGGCTCCTGGCTCCGCGTGACGCAGCGACGCTTCACCTCCCGCTGCGCGCGGAGGTCTGGCAAGCCCTGGATCGGGGCGAGATTCCCTCTTGGAATCCCTCGGCCTTCTCCGGGACCCCCCTCCTCGCGGCGTACCGGCCGGGTGCTTTTCATCCACTCATGATGGTTCTCACGCCGTTGGCCCCTTTCACGGCCTTTCAACTCCTCGTGCTCGTCTCGCTGGCGCTTTGCGGTCCTCTCGGCTTCCTCTACGCGCGCCGCCTGGGGGCGGAGCCGGTGGGCGCGCTCTTGAGTGGCGCGGGCTTTGCCCTCGGTCCGTATCTCGTCGGCCACCTCGAAGACACACCGACCCTCGTGGCCGCGCCCGCCCTCGTGCTCGTTCTGCTCGCCAGCGAGACGGTCCTCGCCCGCCCGCGTGCGACGACCGCCGCACTGCTGGCCTTCGCGGTGGCTCTCCTGCTCCTCGCCGGCTCGCCCGAAGCGGTCGGGGCAGGGGGGCTTCTTCTGGCGGCGCGGCTCGTCTTGACCTTGCGCGACCGCGACGGGCCGAACGAGCGGGGTCCACGCCGGGGTGTCGTTCTGGCCGCCGTGGCTGCGGGCGCGGCGCTCGCTGCGCCGCAGCTCCTGCCCACGCTCATAGCCCTGGGCGAAGCCGGACCGGCGACGGCGGGCGCGGGCTCCGGACCCTCGGGAGCGGCGATCGGGCTCACCGGCTTCCTCGCGGGTCTCGTCACCCACACCCTGGCCCCGCTTTTCGCCCTCGCGGCCGTCCCGCTCCTCGCCGGAAACCGCACGCTGCGCGCGGCTGCCGGCATCACCCTGGGGCTGGGCGTCCTCATCGTGTGGCGCGGGCAGGCCGGCCTCGGGGGCGCGCTCCCCCTGGCGTTCGATCTCGCCCTGGCCGTTCTCGCGGGGCTGTCGCTGTCGACCCAGTGGAGGGTTCGACACGAGACCGAGGGCCACCGGCTGCGCCTGCTCACGGGGGTCGTGGCGGGCCTCGCCGTGGCGGGCCTGTCGGTGATCACCAGCACCACCGGCCCGCTCCCCTCCGAGCTCGCAGGCCCGGTGGGCCTGCTCGCGATGGCGGTCATCTTGTTCCTTCTCTTCGGCGGATCCCGCCGTCCCGTGGCAGCCCACGTCTTCCTGCTCCCGCTGCTGGCTTCGTTTCTCCTCCAGCCCTGGGGCCGAAGGGCCTGGGAGGGCGCGCCGACACCGGCGACGCTCATGGAAGGGACGCCGACACGCCGCGCCATCGATCACGTGATGGGCCCGCGGCGGCACGAGCGGACGCTGACGGTGGCTGAGTCCTGGCCGCGCGAGCTCTCGGAGGACCTCGGCTGGGCGAACCTCGCCACCTTCGGCGAACGACACAACACCGAAGGCTACGATCCACTGGTCCCGGCCTCGCGCCGCATCGCCCTGGACGGCATGCGGGAAGATGGAACGCTCCCGCGTTCGTTCCTGACGACCGACCCCGGACGGCTGGAGCTGCTGGGCGTGCGGTGGGTCCAGGTACCGACGCGGTCACTGGTCGTCCGGGCGGATGAGGAAGGGCTCGGCGACGCCGTCGACGTGATCCTCGAGCCTCCCCGCCCGAAGCAGTTTTCCCTGCCCTTCACGTACGCGACCGAGGTGCGCCTCGCGTCGTTTCTTGCCGGTGCGGCCGAGGTGCCACAGGGTGACATCGTGGCCGAGTGCGTCGCCCGGCTGGCCAGCGGGCGGGAGATCCGGCTCCCGATACGCGCCGGAGTGCACACCGCGGAGTGGGCCTGGGATCGCCCCGACGTGCGGCCAGTGGTCCGGCATGAGCGCGCACGCATCCTGAAGAGCGTCCCCACCCGAGAGGGCTTCCCGAGCCACCAGTACCTCGGGGTGCTCAGGCTCCCGGCGCGCTATGCCCTCGTGGGCCTTCGCTTTCGCGCTGTCGCCAACGCGCCGCCGCTGTGGCTTCTCCGTCTGGGGTTGCGCGATGGGGCGACGGGCCGAGACACCGGCGTGGGCCTCACCTCTGGATACCTGAGCGACACGGTGCGCTTGAGAGAGGCCGCAGGCACTCCGCTGGTGACTCTCTTCGAGGTGCGACGCGGCGTGGGACCGGCCTGGGTCGTGGAGTCGCTGCGTCGGCTTCCCGACGCCGCCCGCGTGAGCGACTTTCTCCGCTCTCCAACCCGCCTCGGCGTGGACAGCCGGCGCGAGGCGCTGGCAGCGGCCCGGGACGTCGAGGACGTGACCCTTCCCGCGGCGAGCCGGTCCTCCGGGGCGGTTCTGGCCCGGTCGATCGGCGGGCGAGTCGTCCTGAGGGCGGCGGGCCCGGGACTGCTCGTCCTCGGCGAGGGCTGGGACCCGGGTTGGGATGTCCGGGTCGACTCCGACCCGGGTCGCGTGTTGAGGGTGAACGGGGACCGCCTCGGTGTGGTGCTCCCGGAGGGCACGCACCGGGTGGTCTTCCGCCACAGCGCGCGAGGGCTCCGCTGGGGCGTTCTGCTGGCCCTTCTCGCTGGCGCCGGGCTCGTCGCGGCGCTCCTGCGCGAGAGGATGAGCCGCCCCCGCTCGGTGCCCGTTTGACCCTCGGCGCAGGCAGCGCATCGCGCCTCGCAGCAGAAGATGGTGAATAATGTGGGCTGACTTGGCGCGTTTCTCACCGAGTGTCCGATGAGCGCAGGAAAGCCCGGCCTCAGCATCTTCTTCCCCGCCTACAACGACGTCGGGACCATCGCCAGCCTGGCCCTCGTGGCCCACATGACGGCGCGGCAGGTCACCGACGACCACGAGGTGATCGTGGTGAACGACGGGAGCCCCGACCACACCGGAGAGCTCCTGGACGAGATGGCGCGGCACTTCTCCTGGCTCCGGGTGGTGCACCACGAGAAGAACCGCGGCTACGGGGGAGCGCTCCGGACCGGTTTCGCCTCGGCGTCGAAGGAGCTCGTCTTCTACACCGACGGGGACGCGCAGTACGACCCCCGGGAGATGACGAGGCTGCTCGATGTCTTCTCCCCCGAGGTGGACTTCGTCAACGGGTACAAGATCTCGCGGAACGACCCCTTCCATCGCGTCGTGATCGGTCGCGTCTACCACTGGTTCGTCAAGCTGGCGTTCGGGCTGAAGCTGCGTGACGTGGACTGCGACTTCCGCCTGATGCGAAGAAGCGTCTTCGAGAAGGTCCAGCTCACGCGTTCATCCGGCGTGATCTGCGTCGAGCTCATGAAGAAGGTGCAGGACCACGGCTACCGGATCGCCGAGGTGCCGGTGCACCATCACCACCGCAGCTACGGCAAGAGCCAGTTCTTCAATTTCCCCCGTGTCGCTCGGACGCTCGTCGACCTGGCGCGGCTCTGGCTCGAGCTGGTGCCCGGAAAGCAGCACATGAGGGCGGGCACGCCCCACTCGCCGCCGTCGTCCGCCGAGCCGAATGCCTCCCCTCCCGCCCAGGCCTCGGCCACCGCGGAAAGCGAGCGATCTTGAGCGCCGACCACCGCGACTTCTACCGCGACCGCCGCGTGCTCGTCACCGGAGGGCTCGGCTTCATCGGCTCCAACCTCTGCCGCACCCTCGTCGACCTGGGGGCTCAGGTCACCGCCGTCGACAGCCTCCTCCCCGACTACGGCGGCAACCTCTTCAACCTGGCGGGTTACGAGGATCGGGTCCGGATCAACATCGCCGACGTCCGCGGTCATGGGATGGAGCACCTGCTGAAGGACAAGGACGTCCTCTTCAACCTCGCGGGCCAGGTGAGCCACATCGACTCGATGAGCGATCCGGTGACCGATCTGGAGATCAACTGCACGAGCCAGCTCAGGGTTCTCGAAGCCGTGAGGAAAGGGAACCCGGAGCTCAAGGTCGTCTATGCGGGCACGCGGCAGATCTACGGGCGTCCGCTCTATCTCCCGGTGGACGAGAAGCACCTCCTGCAGCCGGTGGACGTCAACGGCATCAACAAGATCTCGGGCGAGTTCTACCACCTCGTCTACCACCAGGTGTATGGGATCCGCGCCTCGTCGCTACGCCTGACCAACACGTACGGCCCGCGCCAGCTCATCCGTCACAGCCGCCAGGGCTTCGTGGGCTGGTTCATTCGCAAGGCCGCGTTCGGGGAGGAGATCCAGATCTTCGGCGACGGGAGCCAGAAGCGCGACTTCAACCACGTGGACGATGTCGTCGACGCATTCCTCCGGGCCGGGGCCACCGACAGCTCCGACGGCCAGGTCTTCAACCTGGGGGACGAGACACCGGTCTCGCTCCTCGAGCTCGTGACGCTCCTACTGGAGGTCGCGGAGGGCGGCAGCTACACCCTCGTGCCCTTCCCTCCCGAGAGGAAGCGGATCGACATCGGGGACTTCTACGCCGACATCTCGAAGATCCGCGCCACGCTGGGCTGGGCGCCCCGTCGACCACTGCGCGACGGCCTCGAGGAGACGATTCGCTACTACCGGGAGCACCGGAACCGGTACCTCTGATGCCAATGATTCCGTTTGTCGATTTCAAGGCCAGGGTCGCCGCGCTGCGAGACGAGCTCGACGAAGCGATGAGCCGCGTGGTCGATTCGGGGTGGTTCATTCTCGGCCCCGAGGTCGAGGCACTCGAGCAGGAGCTTCGGGCGGCCTTCGGCGCCGGCGAGGTTGTGGCGGTGGCGAACGGGACCGAGGCGCTGCAGCTTGGTCTCGTCGCCGCCGGCGTGGGCCCGGGGGACGAGGTCGTCACGACCTCGCTCACGGCTGCGTTCACCGGCCTCGCCATCCTCTCCGCCGGAGCGAGGCCGGTCTTCGTGGACGTGGATCCCGAGACCCTCAACCTCGACCCGAGCGCCGTCGACGAGGCGATCACGCCTCGGACACGAGCGATCGTCCCCGTGCATCTCTACGGCCAGCCCGCGGACATGGATCCGATCCTCGCCTGCGCTGCAGAGCACGGGATCGCGGTCGTCGAGGACGCATGCCAGGCGCATGGTGCGTCCTACAAAGGCCGGACCGTGGGAACGCTGGGCGCGTGCGGTGCGTTGTCGTTCTACCCGACCAAGAATCTCGGCGCCCTCGGGGACGGGGGCGCGCTGCTGGTGGGCGAGCCGGATCTCGCGGCCCGGCTGCGGCGGCTCCGCAACGGCGGCCAGAGCGATCGGTACCGCCACGACGAGCCCGGGATCAATAGCCGCCTGGACGAGATCCAGGCGGCAATCCTGCGGGTGGGCTTGAAGCACCTCCCGAGGTGGACCGAGAGGCGGCGTGAGCTCGCCCGCTTCTATCGGCGTGAGCTGGAGGGCGTCGGCCTCAGGCTCACCGCCCTTCTGGACGAGACCCGGCCGGTCCATCACCTCTTTGTCGTGCGCCACGCTCGGCGCGACGCGCTCGCCGCCGCGCTCCAGGAACGCGGGGTCGCCACCTTGATCCACTATCCGATCCCGCTGCACCGCCAGCCGGCCTTCGCCACGCAGGGGCCCATGCCAGAGACGCTGCCCATGGTCGAGAAAGCGGCGGACGAGATCCTGTCGCTGCCCTTGTATCCCGAGCTCACGGACTCGCAGGCCGAAACGGTCGTGGCGGCGGTGCAGGACGCGGTCTCGACCCTCTGAGAGTCCTCAGCAGCTCCTCCGCGCCGTGCTAGCATCCTCCTGCTCATGAGCCCACGCGAGGAGCTGCTCGGCAAGATACGCGCCCGTGACGCCAGGGTCGGGGTGATCGGCCTGGGCTACGTCGGTCTTCCGCTGGCGCTGCTCTTCGAAGAAGCAGGCTTCGAGGTCGTGGGGTTCGACATCGACCCGGCGAAGCCGGAGGCTCTCCAACGAGGCGAGTCGTACATCCGCCACATCGGTGCGGAAAGGGTGGCCCGCGCCTTTGCCGGCGGGCGCGTGGCCGCCACGACCGACTTCGACCGCCTGGGCGAGTGCGACGTCATCTTGATCTGCGTCCCGACACCCCTCGGCAAGCACCGTGAGCCCGACCTCTCGTTCATCCGCTCGACCGCCTCGGAGGTGGCGGCGCGGCTCAGGCGCGGTCAGCTCGTGGTCCTGGAATCGACGACCTATCCAGGCACGACCCGTGAAGAGCTGCTTCCCCCGTTCGAGGCCCGAGGCCTCGAGAGCGGCACCGACTTCTTTCTCGCCTTCTCGCCCGAGCGGGAGGACCCCGGCAACCGGACGTTCAACACCCGGAACATCCCCAAGATCGTGGGAGGACTCGACCCGGCCTCGCAGGAGCTGGCGACGGCGCTCTACGGCGCCGCGGTCGAGCAGGTCGTCCCCGTGTCGTCCCCCGAAGTTGCAGAAGCGGCCAAGCTCCTCGAGAACATCTTTCGCGCGGTGAACATCGCCCTCGCCAACGAGATGAAGCTCGTGCTCGACCGTATGGATGTCAACGTCTGGGAGGTGATCGAGGCTGCACGGACAAAGCCCTTCGGCTTCATGCCCTTCTACCCGGGGCCGGGGCTCGGGGGGCACTGCATCCCCCTCGATCCGTTCTACCTGACCTGGAAGGCCGCGGAGCACGGCGTCTGGGCGCGCTTCATCGAGCTCGCGGGCGACATCAACACCTCGATGCCGAGTTACGTCGTCGACCGGACCGCGAAGGCGCTCAACCGCCACAGCAAGAGCCTGAAGGGTGCCCGGGTGCTCGTGCTGGGTCTCTCGTACAAGGCCGACATCGACGACGATCGCGAGTCGCCCTCCTTCGAGATCATCGAGCGGCTGCAGCAGGAGGGAGCGGAGGTGGCCTACTGCGACCCCTACATCCCGGTGTCGCGCCCGGGCCGCGAGCACGACCTGGGGCTCGCCTCGGTTCCGTGCACCCCGGAGGAGTTCGAGCGCCACGACGTGCTCGTCGTCTCGACCGCCCACTCCGATTTCCGAGATCCCGCTCTCTACCGCGGAGTCGGGCTGGTCGTGGACACGCGGAACCTGATGGCGCCGATGGGCTTCGATGCGAAGAGCTCACCGTCTGACGACACCGCGGGCTCCCGGGACTCGGGCCGCGGAGAGGGTCCCGAGGTCGTGAGGGCGTAGACGGCAACAGCGGGTCGCGAGCCGCGAGCGTGGAGGTGATTCATCCCAGGGCGGGTCCTCGTCGTCGTCCCAACCTACAACGAGCGTGAGAACGTCGCTCCCCTGATGAGCGGACTCCTCTCGCTCGGCAGCCAGATTGATGTCTGGGTGGCCGACGACAGCAGCCCGGACGGGACCGCCGAGGCTGTGCGCGAGGCGATGGCCGCCCCTCACCATCAAGGGCGTGTCGACCTCCTGCTCCGGTCGGAGAAGGCGGGTCGCGGGGCCGCGGTGATCGCCGCTTTCAAGAAGGGCCTCGCCGATCCGAAGGAGTACACCGCCTTCGTCGAGATGGACGCCGACTTCTCCCACCACCCGAAGGAGCTGCCAAAGCTCCTGGAAAAGCTCGAAGAGTGCGACATGGTCGTGGGCTCACGCTACGTCGAGGGAGGTGGGACGTCGGAGTGGGGGAGCTGGCGCCCGGCGCTGTCCTGGCTCGCCAACAAGTACGTGGCCGTGGTGGCGGGAATTCCGATCCGCGACACCACCAGCGGATACCGAGCCTACCGACGCGCCGTGCTGGAAGAGACGGAGTTCGATCGCATCAAGATCCGGGGATACGTCGTGCACGGAGAGATGGCCTACCAGGCCTGGGTTCACGGCTTCCGTCTCGGCGAGGTGCCCATCCACTTCAAGAACCGGGCCAGAGAGTCTTCGAAGCTGTCCTCGGAGGAGATCTACATG
Organism: uncultured Hyphomicrobium sp.; assembly: GCA_964194855.1. Taxonomy (GTDB): domain Bacteria; phylum Acidobacteriota; class Vicinamibacteria; order Fen-336; family Fen-336; genus JAJDNS01. The sequence goes on along the minus strand of CAXMOH010000468.1, from coordinate 2,525 downwards.
GCACTCGTCAACTTTGCTCTTCTGCGGTTCCGATACGGGCTGCGCCCACGCACGCGCGGGGCGTCCGCGAAGAGGGGGGCGCCCCACGCCTGAGGCTGCGCCAACTCTGATGATCTGGGGAGGCGGCCCGCAGGCGCCGGCACGGGATCGTCAGCGGGACGGGGCGGAGGTGGTGGTCTGGCCTGGGGCCGACCCGTCCGCCCTCGTCCGCGCCGGAGTACCGGCGCGGCCCGTCGAGGCGGTCCTCGGTGACGCGGGGCTGGCCGCCGCGGAGGCGGGCGGGCGGACGTGGACACGTCTTTGGGGCCGGCTGCCGCTGGTGGACGGGATGGCCTTTCGCGAGCTCGCTACCTGGCGCGAGATGTCCCTGCTGTGGCTCGCGGAGGGTTTCATCCGCGCGGAAACCGCAGGCCCCCGATGCGCCGAGCTCGTCGAGATCGTCCTGCGGCTGCTCGAGGCGACCCGTGCATCGGAGGTGGACATGGCGGGCCTCACCGGCCCGGACGCCGTGCTTCTCGACCGGGCCTGCACCGCCAGCGGCGTGCTCTTTCATGGCAGGCCCCCCAGGGCGCGCCCCCTCCGGCCGACCCTGTCGTCCCGACCGGGCAGGCTTCGAACGCTCCAGCGCGTGCTCGCTCCGGGAACGCCACCTCCCCTCCCGAGCCCCCTGGGCGAAACCGGTCCCCCGGCAGCCCGTCCGCTCCTCGTCCTCGCACCCGCGCAAGACGATGAGACGCTCCATTCGCTCTTCGAGGTCGTGACGAGAGAGCTGGCGCTTCCGGTGGTGATGATCCCCTTCCCGGACCTCGTCAGGTGGCGCACGCGGAGAGTCGTCCACGAGGCCTCCCAGGCAGCCGGCCCCCTTCGTGAGCTCTCGAAGCGGCTGCGTGGGGCGACCGGAGTCCTCGACTCATACCGTCATCGGGAGGTGAAGTTCTCCGATCTGGCTGCCGACGACCTGGACCGGATTCTGCACACCCACCTCCCCGGTGCGATCCTCCGCCTCGAGTCGGCCATCGAGCTGTTCGGCGTGGCACCCCGACCCCTCGCGGTGGCCCTGGCCGCGGGCGGGCTCGACGAGCGAAGGACCGTGCTCGCGGCGTGCGCCGTCACCGGCCTCCCGAGCCTCGTCATCCACACCAGGCCCGTCGGGCCCGACGAGCGAGAGCGAGCCGACGGCGGTCCCCAGGCCGACGTCTCCCTCGTGTGGGAGCCCGGCTCCGACACCGCACCGGTGCTGGCTCGGCTCCGCGAGGTGGTGCGTGCTAGGGTGGAGCGCGAATGAAGGCGACGACACTGGGCCTCGGATCGCGTCTCATCGGAGAAGGACAACCCTGCCTCGTGGTGGCCCATGTGGGTGCGGCACACGAAGGCTCGGGCGACACGGCGCGGCGCCTGATCGACGCCGCGTTTCAGGCTGGCGCCGACGCGATCGCCTTCCAGCTCTTCCGGGCCGACGAGCTTCTGGTGCGACGACACCCGGACCGCGCGGAGATGGAGGCTGTGGAGATACCGGCGAAGGAGTGGCGCCGCGTGCTCGAGGCGGCGCGAGCCTCGGGTCTTGCCGTCGTGGCCGAGGTCCTCGATGTCGGCTCGCGCGACGTGGCGGCGGAGGCCGGCGTCGACGCTCTCCAGGCCAACGCGAGAGACCTGGATCACCCCGAGCTCCTCAGGGCGCTGACCGCCGGCGAGCGGCCGCTCCTCATGGGAATCGGGTCCGCGCCCGAGCGGCTCGTCTGGGAGGCTCTCGACGTCGCGGGGGAAAAGGTGGCGTTGCTCGTGTGCCCCCCGGCGACTCCGGCGGCGGTGGAGGAGCTGAGGCTGGACGAGCTGTCGACTCGGCGGGAGCGTCACCGAGTGCCGGTGGGTCTTCTGGACTCCACCGACGGAAGCTCCGCCTTCGCGCTTCTCGCGCCTGCCCTCGCAGCCGCTCATGGCGCCAGCTTCGTCGAGAAGCGTCTCACTCTCGACCGCAGCCGCAAGGGTCGGGACTGGGCGACGGCGATGAGCCCGGAGGAGTTCTACAAAATGGTGGAGCTTCTCCGTCAGTCGGAGCGGGCCCGGGGGGAGACGGCGCTTGGCCGCGAGGCGCAGACACCGACACCGCGCTCGCGCGGGCGCTCGATCGTGGCGGCGACGCTGGTCGGAAGGGGCGAGGTCCTCACGGGGGAGATGCTGGCGTTCAAACACACCGACCCCCGGGTCGACCACGGGCTCGCCCCGCGAGAGGCGGACCGCGTCCTGGGCCGGCGGGCGGCACGGCCCATCCAGGCTGACGAGACGATACGGGAGGACATGCTCGAATGAAGGCTCTGATCACCGGCGGCGCGGGCTTTGTCGGAAGTCACCTCGTGGAGCGGCTTCTCGAGGGCGGAGACGAGGTTTACGTGATCGACAACCTCTCCACCGGCTCCATCGAGAACATCGAGCCGTTCAAGGGTCGACCTGGGTTCCACTACACCATCGAGACCATCCTCAACGAACCCGTGCTGGCCGAGCTGGTGGACCGCGTCGACGTCGTTTTT
>CAXMOH010000467.1:0-3552 GCA_964194855.1 uncultured Hyphomicrobium sp. | reverse complement strand
ATGAACGACTCATCGAACAGCGTGCGTCCTTCGTCTGTCATGGGGGAACCGGCGCGTATGGTAGCAGAGCCTTTTTGGCTGGACCAGCAAAAGAGCCGATGAATCCCTCAGTCGATCCGGAGGGCGCCCTTTCCGACCGATCGGAGCCCGGACGCAGCCCGGCGTCCGTACGTCGCCAGAAGAACAGCAAGGCAGGGCAGATACTCGAGGGCGCGCACATCCCAGCTCAGCCTCCAACGCTCGCCCGACAGGTAGTCGGGGTAGACGAGGTAGGCGAGGCTCGCGGTCCCGGTGAACAGCAGAGCCGCGGGCTCGTCGCGCACGACGAGCAGGGGCACGAACCACAATGCGTACCACGGCAATACGTTCGGGCTCAGGAGCAGCGAGGCGGCCACGACCGCGAGGGCCGCCGCCACCGTTTCGGTGCGTCGCCACGCGAGCACGAGAGCGAGGCCCAGCGTGATGAGGGCCCCGGCGCGCACGGCCGCCTCGTGGCTGCCGAGGAGAGCCGCGAGGGGCGCGAAGAGGGTCTCGTTGAAGAGCCAGAAGCGGGCGAAGTGCGACAGGCTGTGCACCAACATCCGGCCCGCATCGAGATAGGGCCAGACGAGGGCAGCGGCAAGGGCCAGCGCCGCCAGGACGTGCCAGGGTCGGTACCGGCGCGCCCAGGCAGCGGCCACGAGGCCGGGCAGGAGCTTGGCCATGAAGCCGGCGCCGGCGGCCAGCGCCGAGAGAAGGGGGCGATCGGCGTCCAGGGCCAGGAGTGCCGCCACGAGAAAGAGCATCCCGAAGGCCTCGTTGTGGCCCGCGCCTGCGATCTCGACGAGCGCCAGTGGACTCCAGGCCAGCACCAGCAGACGCTCGGCCCCCAGGCGGCGGCGGCGCAGCACCATGGCGAGTAGCCCCAGCGTCGCGATCTCGCACAGGACGAGGAAGGCTTTCATGGCGGTCAGCGAGTCGTGGACGGCAACGACTCCCCGCGCTGCGAGTTGAAACAGCGGTGGGTACACCGCGGGCATGGCGCGGTGGTTCATTCCGTCCCAGACCTCGTCGCGGAGCGGCGCCCACCGCTCGACTGTCGGGCGGTCCGACCAGGAGTACGGGTTGCCTCCGTGGTTCTGGATCCGCCCCTCCCACACGTAGCGGTTGATGTCGTCGTTGAGCGGGGGCGCGGCAACGAGCACTGCTCGCCAGACGAGCGCGATGGCGAGCGCCCCGAGCAGGCCCCTGCGGGAGAGCCCCCGGGAGGCGGCGAGGGCGGCCAGGTAGGCGACGAAAGCGGCCCCGTAGAGCCCGATGTGAGCCGCGACCCGCGGCCCGATCGGACCGCCGAGAGCCCAGCCGGCGACGCACAGGCTGATCAGCGCCGCGCTGGCCACGAGCACGGTGGCTCGCAACGGGCCCAGGCCCTCCCCGGGTGCTCGAGATTCTCGTGGCCGCAGGGCGTACCGGGCGATGGTGAACAGGATCTTGGTGCCCGCCTTCACCGTACCGGAGACGGTTCCGCTCACCTTGCTCCGGCCGATCCGCGGGCGGTAGTCGACCGGGACCTCGAGCACGCGCAGGCCGGCGCGCGCCGCCTTGATCTGCATCTCCACGGTCCACCCGTAGTTGGGGTCGCGCATGTCGAGGCGGCGAAGCGCCTCCGCGGTGATGGCGCGGAAGGGACCCAGGTCGGTGGCCCGGGATCCCGCGGTGAGGTTCATGAGGCCGACCGACAGCCTCGTTCCCAGGACGGCGTGCCAGGGATGAGCGCCCTCCTGGCGGTGCCCCAGGTCGCGCGAGCCGATCACCATGTCCGCACGCCCCTCCAGGATCGGAGCGACGATGTCGCTCAGTTGGCCGGGATAGTCGCTCCTGTCTCCGTCGAGGAAAACGACGATGTCAGGGTCGGCGGCGGCGGCAATCCCCGCGAGGCAGGCCCGACCGTACCCCCGCCGTGGCTCTGACACGACGCGGGCGCCGGCGGATCGCGCCACGTCGGCGGTCCCGTCCCGGGAGCCGTTGTCGACGACAATCACCTCGTGAACGAGCGAGGGGATCTCGGCGATCACCAGGCCGATCGCTTCTTCCTCGTCGATAGCGGGGATGATCACGCTGATGCGGGGTGTGGACGCTTCTGGGGGGCCCGGCATGGAGGCCTCCAGTCTACCCCGATCCGACGCTCGTGCCCGGTGTGCACCACACGATTTTGGGGTGTGTCGTGTCGGGGTCCACTTCAGGGGGTAGAATCGACGCACACAGGAGCAACGATAAGGAGATCTCCAGGCATGAAGCGTGTCCTTCTGCTCGCCGCGTTCGTCGTGATGCTCGCTCCTCCGGCCGCTGCCCAGTACGGGCAGAAGAAATCGTCGTTCCGCTTCACCGGGGATGGCCTCGTGCGGTACGAGTGGACGCAGAAGATCCCGGTGCCGGGCGGCACGGTCGACGAGAACCTCTACTTTCTCCAGGCACGGCCGAGAATGGAAGCAGTCTTCGGCCCGGTCGCGCTCGGGGTCGGCGGGCTCTTCAACTACAGCAAGGACGACAACACCGAATTCGAAAACGGCGAGCCCCGCTTGATCGTGCGGGACAACTTCTTCTCCCGGGACGCGCGCTTCGACGTCTACTACGCCAAGGTCAAGGCCGGCCCCGTGCGCGCCGAGGCCGGACGCATGCTGATGCCGATGCTCCTGCCCGAGATGATCTGGGACCGCGACCTGCGGCCCAGGGGAGGAGCCCTCTCTCTGGTCTTCGACCAGGCGGGCAGCCCGAGCATGTTCGCCATCCGGGGCATCTACACCCGGGGAAGCCACTGGTTCGAAGACGAATCCGAGATGTTCGGCGGCTCAGCGGAGCTCGTGATCGGCGGCGGCCAGCAGAGCCAGTTCTCCCTCGCCGGCTCGTACCTCTACTTCCGGAAGCTGGACACCCTGGACCCGCGGGTCCGACGCCAGAACACCCGCAACCTGGCCGGTCTGTATGTCTTCGACTACCGCGTCGTCGACATCCACGCGGGCATCGTGGCGGGGGGCCAGGTTCCCTTCATCCTCAACTTCGACTACGCCTGGAACACACAGCTCAGCGAGAACAACAAGGCGCTCTGGCTCCAGGTGGCCATGGGACAGCTCGAGATCTCCCGGGCCTGGCTCGAGTACACGTACGCCAAGATCGACCGGGACGCCACCGTGGCCGCCTTCAACTCGGACGACTTCTTCTGGGGCACCGGGTACCTGGCTCACCGACTCGATATCGGGGCGGCCACCGGCAAGGGCAGGAGCATTCACGGGATCGCGAGCATGCAGCGCTTCAAGGACAGCCTCATCCCCGAACAGCGAGAGGAATGGGTGCGCCGCTACCGGATCGAGTGGCGCTATTCGTTCTGACGCGCGCGTTGGCCCGACTGCGCTCGTCAGTCCTCGGTGACCGCGCCGGAGCCTTCGGCCTCGGCCGGCTCCTCCTCGGGCGCGGCCTTCTTCTTCGGCTGAAGGGCCTCGAGGAGCTCGTAGGGGATCCGGGCGTTGATCATGACGGTATTCATCTCGGTCGAGACGCTGAAGGCCGACGCCAGCT
>CAXMOH010000466.1:0-2579 GCA_964194855.1 uncultured Hyphomicrobium sp. | reverse complement strand
GAACTGCCACCACATCTCACGTTCCACAGCACCCGGCACACCTACTGCTCACTGCTGGTCGCGGCTGGGGTGTCCCCGGTTTACGTCCAGCAGCAGGCCGGTCACAGCGACGTCGGCTTCACGGTCAAGGTCTACGGCTCATGGTTCCCTGTGGAGCAGCCGGGGGCCGTGGATGCGATGGCTGCGGGTCTCCCGCTGGCCCAACCGGTAACAAAACAGGCCCCAACCGGTAACAGCCCGTCAGGGGCACACCCGCAACCTCTTTTGCCTACGGGGACTTGCGCGGACCAGATCGTGGGAACCGCCTTATCACCATGATAAGGTCCGCCCTTCGACGTGGCATAGTCGTCTGCGGTGGTCGCGCGTGACGAGGAGGCTCGTGTGGGGAGGAGCGGCTGGCCGATCACCTTCGCCGATGTTCTCGAGGCACGAGAGAGGCTCCGCCCGCACCTCGAGCCCACGCCGCTGCGCTCGTACCCCGTTCTCGACCGGGCGACCGGCGTCCGAGTCCTGGTCAAGCACGAGAACTTCCAACCCACGGGTGCATTCAAGGTTCGAAACGCTCTGTCTGCGCTCACGTTGCTCTCGCCCGAGAGTCGGAGCCGAGGGGTGGTCGCCGCCACCCGGGGCAATCACGGGCTCGGCCTCGCGTGGGCGGGCCGGCGCCTGGAGGTGCCGGTCACCGTCTGCGTGCCCCTGGGGAACAGCCCGGAGAAGAACGCCGCGATCCGGGCCCTGGGGGCACGGCTCGTCGAAGAAGGCCAGGACTACGACGAGTCCGCCAACGTCGCCGACCGCCTGGTGAGCGAGGACGGGCTCCACCTCGTCCATTCGACCAACGATCGGGCGGTCATCGCCGGTGCAGGAACGATCGCCCTCGAGATTCTCGAGGAGCACCCGGGGGTCGACGCTCTCGTCGTCGCGGTGGGCGGAGGCTCCCAGGCGGTGGGCAGCCTCACCGTGGTGCGGGGGCTTCACTCGGAGACACTGGTCTACGCGGTCCAGGCGGCGGGAGCCTCGGCCATCCACGACGCCTGGCACCGGGGCGAGCCCGTGTCGCTTCCCGCGGCGCGCACCTTCGCCGACGGCCTCGCCACGCGCAACACCTACTCCTTCACCTTCGACGCGCTGCGAGAAGGCCTCGAGGGGTTCGTGACCGTCACCGACGAGGCCATCGCCGAGGCGGTCCGTCTCGTGCTGTCCTCGACCCACACCCTGGCGGAGGGCGCCGGCGCGGCCGGTCTCGCTGGCCTTCTCGAGCTTCGCGAGACACTCGCGGGCAAGACGGTCGCCATCATCCTCTCCGGCGCCAACATCGACGCCGACACCCTGCGCCGCATCCTCGCGAAAGAGCTCTAGCCTGCGACCAGGTCGTCCGTGCTCCGCCCTCGGAGGGCCAGAACCCGCTCGATCACCTCGCCGACCACGTTGTTCGGCGTGGACGCGCCGGCGGTGAGGCCCACGGCGATCGGTCCGTCGGGGAGCCAGTCGGAGGAGGTCGTGACCGCGCCACCGCCCACCGGCCGGTGGTGCAGGACCGCCCCGTCGATCTGGTCCGCCCCGCTGATGTGGTAGGTGGGCAGACGCTCCGTGCAGATGCGGGCGAGCGCCTGGGTGTTGCTCGAGTTGTAGCCTCCGATCACGACCATGACGTCGAGCTCGCCCTGGGCGAGCATCTTGAGCACGGCGTTCTGGCGGTCCTCGGTGGCCGAGCAGATCGTGTCGAAGGCCCGGAACCTCTCGGCGAGCGTCTCCTGACCCCAACGCTCGCGCATGGCCACCCGGAGCATCTCCTGGATCTCCAGGCTCTCGCTCATCAGCATCGTCGTCTGGTTCGCCAGGCCCACGCGCTGGAGGTCCCGCTCGGGATCGAAGCCAGGGCTCATCGCCTGGGCGAAGCGCTCCAGGAGCCGGGCGCCGGGCAGATCCCCGCGAATGAAGGCGCACACGTCTTCCGCCTCCTCGCGATTGCGGACGCAGAGGTAGTGGCCCCCCGGGTGCGTGAGGGCCTGCGAAGCGGTGGCCTTCGTCTCCTCGTGGAAATGCTTGCCGTGGATGACCGCTGTGAAGCCGATGCGGGCGTAGAGGTGGACGTTCTTCCAGACGTTGAGGACGCTCCCGCAGGTCGTGTCGACGAGGACGCATTTTTTGGATCGGAGGTGCTCGAGCTCCGCCACCGACACTCCGAAGGCCGGGATGATCACCACGTCGGTGGCCTCGACGACCGAGTACCGCTTCGCGGCATCGGAATCGTCGGGAAGAATCCGGATGCCCAGCGCCTCGATCCGGCCGTTCACCTCCGGGTTGTGGATGATCTCCCCGGAAAGGAAGATCCGGCGGTCGGGGAACTTCTCCCGGGTCTCGTAGGCGTACTCCACGGCGCGATCCACGCCGTAGCAGAACCCGAACTCCCGAGCCAGCTTGATGCGGACATTCCCTGCACGAGCCGCGTACCCGAGCTCCTTCAGGCGCTCGACCACCTCCGAGTGGTAGCTCTTGGCGAGCACCGGGCGGACGGCGGCCTTCAGGTTGAAGCCCTTCCGAAAGTAGGTCTGTGACGGCTCTTCGCTCATGTGGAT
>CAXMOH010000465.1:0-4101 GCA_964194855.1 uncultured Hyphomicrobium sp. | reverse complement strand
CGCCGGGACAGGCCTTCTTCTCGATCGCCACGAGCTCTTCGTGGGGCAGCTTGCCCGCAACGTACTGTCCGAGAGCTTCGAAGACGCTGACGATGGTGAGGTCGCGTCCCCCGTGGTGCCCCGGCTGGATGGTCCCGCCGTAGACGAACAGAGCAGGGATGTCGAGGCGAGCGAAGGCCATCATCGCGCCTGGCATGTTCTTGTCACAGGCCCCGATGGCCAGCACGCCGTCCATCGCCTGCGAGTTGCAGACGGCCTCGATCGAGTCGGCGATGATCTCGCGGGAGACGAGCGAGTACTTCATCCCCTCTGTGCCCATGGAGATGCCGTCGCTCACGGTGATGGTCCCGAAGAGCTCGGGCATGACGCCCGCTTCTCGGAGAGCGGCGTCGGCGCGCTCGGCCAGGGGCCCGAGGCTCATGTTGCACGGGGTCACGGTGCTGTGGGCACTGGCCAGGCCCACCAGGGGCTTGTCGAAGTCGGCGTCCTGGAAGCCCATCGCCCGCAGCATGGAGCGGTTGGGGGCTCGCTGGTCGCCCGCGGTGGTGGCCTGGCTGCGGCGCTGGGTGCTCATGGGACCTCCTCAGGAAGGCCCCCATCATACTGCCGGCCGAGCTCGTGGCGACTCCAGCGACAAACTTCGCACGACACTCGATGGATCCTCGGATCATGCGCACGCAGCGAGGCTGATGGACACCGGGCAGGAGCCGTGGTGTCATTCGGGGCCATGGCTCGACTCTTCTCTCTCCTGGCGGTCCTCCTGGGGGCGACGGCGGCTGTAGCGGCGGCACCGGAGACCCCTTTCTCCTGCGGAGACGCACTCGTGGACGGTCGGGACGGCCGAAGCTATCCCACCGTGGCGATTGGCAGCCAGTGCTGGCTTGGGCGCAACCTCGACCACGGCCGGGAGGGGGCCGACTCGTGCTACGCCCACGACCCGGCCAACTGCCGGGTGTACGGTGCGCTCTACACCTGGTCCGAGGCCATGCAGGCCGAGCAGGAGGCCGGGGCCCAGGGTGTGTGCCCCGTCGACTGGCACGTCCCGTCCCGCGGGGAGTGGACGCTCCTCTCGAACCACCTGGGCCCCGCCACCGCCGGCGAGGCGCTGAAGGCACGGGAGGACCACGAACCGCCGTTCGACGGCACCGACCAGGTGGGCTTCACGGCCTTGCCCGCGGGCACGGGATTCCGCGGCTCCTTCGGGCGGCAGGGGGAGTGGGCTTTCTTCTGGACGTCGACCGAGGTGAACGCCGAACGGGCCGCCTCCGTGCAGCTCGACCGATTGTGGCAGGCGGCCCCCCCGCGGTATCGCCGCGTCGTCTTCGACGATTTCTACTTGAAGGACAACGCCTTCTCGGTGCGGTGCGTGAGGGACCGGGGGCTCTCGGTCGAGCCTTCACCCGTGGTGCGGGTCGTGAGAGACCGAACGCGCCGGGGCCGGATGCGCCGCCGTCGCCCGAACATCCTCTGCATCACCTGCGAGGACATCTCCCCGCGGCTGGGAAGCTACGGGGACACCGTCGCCCTCACGCCGGTGCTCGACCGCCTGGCCCGGGAGGGCGTGCGCTTCACACGCATGTTCTCGGTCTCCGGGGTGTGCGCGCCGAGCCGGGCGGCGCTCATCACCGGGATGTATCCCTCCAGCATCGGAGCCAACCACATGCGGACGAGCCGCAAGGATGTGCCCGGGATCGCGCCCTACGAGGTGGTGCCCCCGCCCCACGTGCGGCCCTACACGGAGCTGCTCCGGGCCGCCGGGTACTACACCACCAACAACTCGAAGACCGACTACCAGTTCAAGCCTCCGATCACCGCGTGGGACGAGAGCGGCCGGGACGCCCACTGGAAGAACCGCCCGGAGGGCATGCCGTTCTTCTCCATCTTCAACTCCACGACGACCCACGAGTCACAGGTCTGGAAGCGCGCGAACGACCCGGTCGTCATCCCTCCCGAGCGAGTGCTCCTCCCGCCCTACTACCCCGACACCCTGAAGGTGCGGCGGGACGTGGCCCGGGTCTACAGCAACGTCGCGATCATGGACCGGGAGGTCGGCGAGCTGCTGGCCGAGCTCGAAGAGGCGGGGCTCGCCGAGGACACCATCGTCATCTGGTACTCGGACCACGGCGGCCCCATGCCGCGGCAGAAGCGGCTGGTGCTCGACTCGGGGCTCCACGTGCCATTCATGATGCGATTCCCCAAGGGCGCTCACGCCGGGACGGTGAACGACGAGCTGTCGAGCTTCGTCGACATCCCGGCGACCATCCTCTCATTGGCCGGCGTGAAGGTGCCGGAGTACATGCAGGGACGGCCCTTCTGGGGCGAGCAGAAGGCCCCGCCCCGCGAATACGTCTACGCGGCCCGCGACCGCCTGGACGCGCAGTACGACGCGGCCCGTGCGGTGAGGGACAAGCGCTTCAAGTACATCCGGAACTTCAAGCCCCAGGTCTCGGCCTACCTGGACGTCCAGTACCGGAAGCAGATGGGGATCATGCAGGAACTGCTTCGCCTTCGAGACGAAGGTGGGCTGGACCCGATTCAGGCCCGGTGGTTCCGCCAGCCGAAGAAGAAGGAGGAACTCTACGACACCGTGGCCGATCCGTTCGAGGTGCACGACCTGGCTCGGGACCCGGCCTACGCCGGCGAGGTCGAGCGCCTGAGCGCCGCACTCGAGGGCTGGATGGGGCGGATCGGCGACGACCCGCTCCGGCCAGAGACGGACCTCGTCGAGTCGATGTGGCCGGGAGGCGTGCAGCCGAAGACGGCGGCCCCCGCCTTCTCCTGGCACGACGGCACCGTCGAGATCGAATGCACGACGGAGGGAGCGGCCATCGCCTACCAGGTCGACGGCCGCGGCTACGGGCCGGACCACTGGCTGCTCTACAAAGGCCCCTTCGCCGCTCGCTCGGGGAGCACCATCAGCGCCACGGCCATTCGCATCGGCTACACCCAGAGCGGAACGGTCGAGTTCACCGTTCCCTGAAACGACAGTTCATTGGCCTTCGATACCCGTTCATGGGCCGAGAAGGCCCGTTCATTGGCTTTCGAGGACAGCTCGTGGCGAGCGCTCGCAGTCGGCGGGTCGTGACATGACGACCCGCCGACTCCCCGAACGCCTCAGCGAGAGCCTACGGGAGGGCGGCGAGCCAGGAGCTGTCGTCCAGCCACTTCTTCCGCACCTGCTCGAGCAGTCCGGTCGCCTCGAAGGCCGCGAGGAAGTTGTCCACGAGGCTCCGGAACTGGGGGTCGCCCGGCGGCAGCGCGATTCCGATCGGCTCGATCGTGAGCGGCTCCTTGAGGGTGGCCAGCTCCTTGCCGGGGTGACGCATGACGGTGATCACGCAGATCGGCATGTCCGCCACGAGCGCGTCGACCTCGTCGTTCAGCAGCATGTTGACGGCGGTCGTGTAGTCCGCGGTCGTCACCAGGGTGGCCTCGGGGAGGACCGTCTTGACGAACTCCTCGCTGGTCGAGTTGCCGAGAGCGGCCAGCTTGAGGTGGGCGCGGTTGATCTCGCCGGCGCTCCCAATAGCGGCCAGGGTCGCGGATTTCGTGAGGATCGACTTCCCGGAGAGCATGTACGGGCCCACGAACGTGGCCCTGAGGCTCCGCGGCGCGGTGATGGCCATGCCGGACAGGACCATGTCGACCTCGCCGGCGCTCAGGGCGTCGAGCAGCTCGGGGAACGGCTTCGTGACGAACTTTGCATCGACCCGCAGGGCCCCGGCCAGCAGGTTCGCCAGATCCACCTCGAGGCCGATGAGGTGACCATCCCGGTCCTTGGCGTTGAAGGGAGGCTGGTCGCCGGAGAGGCCGACCCGCAGCTCACCGCTTTGGACGATGCGCTCCAGGACCGGTGCGTCGGCCGCCTGGGCGCTGCCGGAGACGAGGCCCGCCGTCAGCAGGACCGCCACGAACAACAGTACGGAGCGTTTCATCGTGAACATCGAAAAGGTCTCCTTTCAGAAGAGGCTGCCCCCTGCCGCCCGGGGCAAACGAGAAGTCTATCAGCACGGGACGTCCGCGCTCAAAGCGATTCACGGGTGGACCGCAGGAAGGGGTTGGCGCGACGGGACAAGCCGGGATGAGGCAGGCCGTGAAGAC
>CAXMOH010000464.1:0-6540 GCA_964194855.1 uncultured Hyphomicrobium sp. | reverse complement strand
TCCGCGAGCTTCAGGTGTACTCGGAGGTTCTGCCGCCGGGCACCAGGGCCGAGGCGCTGGCGGCTCGTGGGGTCCAGGGTGTGGTCCTCTCCGGCGGGCCGGACAGCGTGCATCAGCGGGGCGCGCCGAGGTGCGACAAGAAGATCTTCGCGCTCGGGGTGCCCATCATGGGCATCTGCTACGGCATGCAGCTCATGAGCCACGTTCTCGGCGGCGACGTGAAGCGTTCCGGCCACCGCGAGTATGGACAGGCCCTGTTTCATCCGAAGGGAAGGGGCACGCTCTTCCGCGGCCTGCGACCCCGCACCCGAGTGTGGATGAGCCACGGCGACGACGTCCAGAAGGCTCCCGGCGGCTTCCAGGTGGTCGGGGCGACCGAGACCAACCCGATCGCGGCCATCGAGGACCGCGATCGGCGGCTCTACGGGATGCTGTTCCATCCCGAGGTGGCCCACAGCGAGGAAGGAACCGCCGTCCTCGAAAACTTTCTCGATGCCTGCGGGTGTGCCCGCGACTGGAACGCCGCGTCCTTCGTCGAGCAGGCCATCGCGCAGGTTCGAGAGCAGGTCGGGCCGAAGGGCAAGGTCATCTGCGCCCTTTCCGGCGGTGTCGACTCCGCGGTGGCGGCGATGCTCGTCCATCGCGCCATCGGCGATCGGCTGACCTGCGTCTTCGTCGACAATGGACTCCTCCGGAAGAACGAGGCCAGGCAGGTTCGGAAGCGCTTCGCGGACAGGCTGCACCTCAAGGTCGTGTTCGTCGACGCCTCGAAGCGGTTCCTGACGAAGCTCAAGGGCGTTCGCGACCCCGAGCGCAAGCGGAAGATCATCGGCCGCGAGTTCATCGAGGTGTTCAAGTCGTCGATGCGCCGAGCGGGCAAGGCGGCCTTCCTTGCCCAGGGGACGCTCTATCCCGACGTGATCGAGTCGACCTCGGTACGCGGTCCCTCGGCGGTGATCAAGAGCCACCACAACGTGGGAGGCCTCCCGAAGTCCATGAAATTCAAGCTCGTGGAGCCGCTCAGGTGGCTCTTCAAGGACGAGGTCCGCAAGGTCGGCCTCGAGCTCGGCCTCGACGACGAGTTCGTCCACCGCCAGCCCTTCCCCGGCCCCGGCCTGGCCGTGCGTTGCCTGGGGCCGGTGACGGAGGAACACCTGGCGCTGCTGCGCGCAGCGGACGCCATCATGATCGAGGAGATCAAGAAGGCGGGGCTCTACCGGAAGATGTGGCAGTCCTTCGCGGTCCTGCTCCCGGTCCGCTCGGTGGGCGTCATGGGGGACGACCGCACCTATCAGTACACGATCGCTCTTCGGGCCGTGGAGTCGCTGGACGGAATGACGGCGGACTGGGTCCGCCTGCCGTACGATCTCCTGGCGCAGATCTCGAGCCGCATCGTCAACGAGGTGCGGGGCATCAATCGCGTCGTCTACGACGTGAGCACCAAGCCTCCCTCCACGATCGAGTGGGAATGAGCGTCAAACCAGACTTCGTCCACCTTCACCTCCACACCGAGTTCAGCCTCCTCGACGGGGCGGGCCACGTGGGCGAGCTCGTGGCCGAGGCCGACCGGCTCGGCATGAAGGCCATGGCCATCACCGACCACGGCAACATGTTCGGGGCGGTGAACTTCCACGACGCCTGCAGGGACCGGGGCGTCAAGCCCATCCTCGGGTGCGAGATCTACGTGGCCACCGGAAGCCGGTTCGAGCGCCAGGCCTCCAGCGCCTCGGAGGCGTACAACCATTTCACCCTCCTGGCCAGCAACGACGCCGGATACCACAATCTCATCAAGCTGGTCTCGATCGGCTATCTCGAAGGCTTCTACCACCGGCCCCGCATCGACCTGGACGTCCTCGCGAAGCACAGCGAGGGCCTCATCGGTCTCTCGGGCTGTCTCTCCAGCGAGATCTCACAGCACATCCTGGCCGGGGCCGATGGGGCGGCTCTCGAGTCGGTGGGGCTTTTCTCGGAGATCTTCGGCAAGGACCGGTTCTATCTCGAGGTGATGGAGCACGGCATTCCCGAGCAGCGGCGGGTCAACCAGGGGCTCCTGCGCATCCGCGAGCAGACCGGCCTCGAGCTGGCCGCCACCAACGACGCCCACTACCTGCACAAGGACGACCACCAGGCCCACGACGTGCTTCTCTGCATCGGCTCGGGGAAGAAGGTGCACGAGACCGAGCGGCTTCGATTCGACGGCAACGAGTTCTACCTGAAGAGCCCGGAGGAGATGGCGGCGCTGTTCCCCGATCACCCCGAAGCGCTCCGCTCCACGGTGCAGATCGGGGAGATGTGCGACTTCACCCTCAAGGGTGTGGACAGCCTCCCGGCGTTCGACGTGCCCCCGGGCTTCACCATCGAGAGCTACTTCGAGAAGGTGACCCGCGACGGCTTCGCGGACCGCCGCAAAGGCCTCGACCCCCTGGCCGAGGCCCAGCGCCTCGGGCATCCCATGGCGGACTACGAGGTCCGCCTAGAGAAGGAGATCGGCGTCATCCGCCGGGTGGGCTTCTCCGGGTATTTCCTGATCGTCTGGGACTTCATGCGCTACGCGCGAGAGCAGGGCATCCCGGTGGGCCCGGGCCGCGGGTCCGCCGCGGGGAGCCTGGTCGCCTGGTGCCTGAGGATCACCGACATCGATCCCATCGAGAACGGGCTCATCTTCGAGAGATTTCTGAACGAAGAGCGCATCAGCCCTCCGGACATCGACATCGATTTCTGCGAAGCGCGGCGCGGAGAGGTCATCGAGTACGTCACGAAGAAGTACGGCCGGGAGAACGTGGCCCAGATCATCACCTTCGGGACCATGAAGGCGAAGGCCGTCGTCCGGGACGTGGGCCGGGTGATGGACCTGAGCTACGCCGAGGTCGACAAGATCGCCAAGATGATCCCGTTCGATCTCAAGATGACACTCGAACGGGCCCTCGAGGAGTCGCCTCCGCTCAAGGAGGCCTACGACAAGGAACCGCAGGTCAAGGAACTCATCGACATCTCGAAGCGCCTCGAGGGGACCACCCGGCACGCCTCGACCCACGCCGCCGGGGTGGTGATCGCACCCCAGCCGCTCACGGATCTGGTCCCGCTCTTCAAGGGCAACACGGGTGACGTCACGACCCAGTTCGACATGAAGGGCTGCGAGCGAATCGGCCTGCTCAAGATGGACTTCCTCGGCCTTCGCACGCTGACCCTCATCGACAACTGCGTGAAGGCGGTCGAGGCCCAGATCGGGACTCACGTGGACCCGGCCGAGATCCCCCTCGACGACCCTCGCACCTTCGAGCTGTTCACCGCCGGAAAGACCAGCGGCCTCTTCCAGTTCGAGTCCGACGGCATGCGCGACATCCTGAAGCGCTTCAAGCCCGACCGCCTCGAGCACCTGACCGCGCTGAACGCTCTCTACCGCCCCGGGCCCATGCAGATGATCGACGACTTCATCCGTCGTCGGCATGGGAAGAAGAAGGTGACCTTCGAGCACCCCTCGATGGAGCCCATCCTGAAAGAGACCTACGGCGTCATGGTCTACCAGGAGCAGGTCATGAAAATGGCTTCGGCGCTCGGCGGCTTCTCCCTCGGCGAGGCCGACATCCTGCGCAAGGCTATGGGGAAGAAGAAGGTCGAGGTCATGACCGCGCAGATGGAGAAGTTCCTCTCCGGATGCGCCGCGAACGGGGTCCCCGAGAAGAAGGCGCGCAAGGTCTGGCAGCTGATGGAGCAGTTCGCGGGGTACGGCTTCAACAAGTCGCACTCGGCGGCCTACGCGTGGCTCGCCTACCAGACCGCGTACCTCAAGGCGAACTATCCGCCCTACTTCATGGCGGCGCTGCTGACCTCGGAGCGGGCCAACACCGACAAGATCGTCCACTACATCGGCGAGTGCCGGGACATGGGAATCCAGGTCCTTCCCCCCGACGTCAACGAGTCGCAGAAGTTCTTCACCGTCGTGCCGAGAGCCGGCGACGAGGCCCCTGCCGGCGACGAAGTCCCTGCCGACGGCGAAGTCCCTGCCGACGGCAAGAGCGAGCCGGCAGCCGCCGTCCGCTTCGGCCTGGCCGCCATCAAGAACGTGGGTGAGGGCGCTGTCGAGGCGATGCTCCGCGCCCGGGAAGAGGGTGGGCCGTTCAGCTCGCTCTTCGACTTCTGCGACCGCGTCGACATGAAGGCCGTCAATCGCCGGGTCGTGGAGAGCCTCATCAAGAGCGGGTCGCTGGACTCCATCGACGACCGTCGTTCGGCGCTCTTCAAGGCGATCGACAAGGCCATGGATGCCGGACAGAAGCGCCAGCGTGACCGCGAGCAGGGGCAGTCCAATCTCTTCGGCATGCTCGAAGAGGCCGGCGGGGGAGAGGGAGCGCCCGAGAAGGTCCCGGGCGCTGCGCCCTGGTCCGAGACCGAGCGGCTGGGCTTCGAGAAGGAGTCGCTCGGGTTCTTCATCACCGGTCACCCGCTCGAGCGCTTCCGGAGTGAGCTCGAGCAGTGGGCGAGCGACAGCACGGCGTCACTCGGCCAGTCGCAGGCAAACGGCGAAGTCTCCGTCGGAGGGATCGTCACGGCCCTCCGGCTGATCCGGACCAGGAAGGGCGATCGCATGGCGAGCTTCGTCCTCGAGGATCTCGAGGGCAGCGTGGAGTGCCTGGTCTTTCCCGAGGCCTACAAGAAGACCGCGGGCCGCCTCGCGAACGACCAGGTGGTCCTGGTCAAGGGCAGGGCGGAGAACAGGGACGAAGACCGGCCGAAGCTGCTCGCCTCGGACGTCACGCCTCTCGAGCAGGCCAAGCTCGCCGAGGCGCGGTCGGTGACGATTCGCGTGCCGGCGCTCGGGTGGGACCGATCGAAGGGCGAGCGACTCCGCGATATACTCGGAGCGCATCGCGGCGACTGCCCGGTGACCCTGGAGATCGTCCGACCCGGCGTCTATGCGGTGGCTCTCGCTCCAAGCGCGGCCTACCGCGTGCGGCCAGGCAGCGTGCTGCGGGACGAGGTCGAGGAGCTGCTCGGTCCCGGCGCCCTCGTCCTGTCCCGGAGCCCCGGGCCGCAGCGCCAGCTCTGAAGCCGGGGCGTTTGAGGAGGAACATGGCCGTGGCGGACTTCGAAGCACCGCTGCTCGAGCTTCAGCAGCAGATCGACGAGCTCGCAAAGTGGCCGGGAGACCGGGAGAAGGAACGCGAGGCGGGCGAGCTGCGCCAGGAGCTGGCCAGGCTTCGAAAGGAGGTCTTTGCGGCCCTCACCCCGTGGCAGAAGACCATGGTGGCCCGGCACGCGAACCGACCCTACACGCTGGACTACGTGCGGGCCCTGCTCACCGAATGGGTCGAGGTGCGAGGGGATCGGCGGTTCGCCGACGATCCGGCGATCGTGTGCGGCTTCGGGCTGTTCCACGGGCGACCGGTCTGCCTGATCGGGCACCAGAAGGGACGCGACACCAAGGAGAAGATCTACAGGAACTTCGGGATGCCCAAGCCCGAGGGGTATCGCAAGGCGCTGCGGGTGATGCACATCGCGGCCAAGTTCTCTCGACCGATCCTGACCCTCGTGGACACCCCCGGCGCCTACCCCGGTATCGAGGCGGAAGAGCGGGGTCAGGCCGAGGCCATCGCCTACAGCCTCCGCGAGATGGCGAGCCTCGAGACGCCGATCATCGTCACGGTGACCGGCGAGGGTGGCAGCGGCGGCGCGCTGGCCGTCGCCATCGGCAACCGCGTCAACATGCTCGAGTACTCCGTCTACTCGGTTATCTCCCCCGAGGGCTGTGCCTCGATCCTCTTCCGCGACCCCTCGCGCGCGGAGGAGGCCGCAATGGCCATGAAGATCACCGCCCCGGATCTCAAGCGCCTGGAGCTGGTGGACGAAGTGATCCCCGAGCCCCCTGGCGGCGCCCACGTGAACCACGAGCAGACGTTCCGGAGCGTGGACGCCGTTCTCGAGCGCCAACTCAAAGAGCTGTCGGCCCTGTCCCCAAAGCAGCTCATCGAAGATCGCTACCAGAAGTTCCGAAACATGGGCCGCCTCGGCAAGGAGTTCGAAGAAGCCGCCCCCTGAGACCCCGGGCCACCCGGCCCTGAAACGGCCGCCGACCTGGCCAAAAGCCCGCCATCCTGAGGAGCTTCACCGTCGGGCGAGCGACGAACGATCTCCCGATACCGACGCTCCTGAACACGCTACCGGATTGATCGGCACCCGGCGCTACAATGGCTTGATGGCCTTTGCTCCAAAGCCCCGCCGGGGTGATCTGGTCCGATGAGACCCCGGGCCACGCTCCTTCTCCGCCGCCTTCTCCTCGGGCTCGTCGCTCACGTGGCGGTGGCGGTGTTCTTTACCCTGCGGCGCCCCAGCGCTCCGACGGAGTCGGACCCGTCGGAGGCCGCCGAGGGAACCACCATCGAAGACCTCGCCTTCGACGTTTTCGAGGAGGGGGAGCGGAAGGTCCAGCTGAAGGCCCGGGCCATGACCGGGGAGGAAGACGGCTTGCAGCGCTTCGAGGGTGTGGAGGTGACCTTCCCATTCGAGGCCCAGGGAAAGCCCTCCACGGCGACCATCACCGCG
>CAXMOH010000463.1:0-22173 GCA_964194855.1 uncultured Hyphomicrobium sp. | reverse complement strand
GGCGTATCGCACCTCGTAGCGGAGAGATGGTGAAATAATGCGGGCGACGATGAGGCGGAGGTGACTCGATGAGCGACGCGGGCCGCAGCCTGCCCCTGACCGATCTTTCCCAGGACGAGAGCAGCTTCCGCCAGCTCGTGCGGGAGTTCGCCGAGGAGAGGATCCGGCCCATCGTGCACCAGATGGACGAGGACGAGTCGATCCCCCGTGAGCTCATCGACGCCTGTTTCGAGCTCGGTCTCATGGGAATCGAGATCCCCGAGGAGCACGGCGGCACGGCGGCCCCCTTCTTCATGGCGATCCTGGCCGTCGAAGAGCTCGCCCGGGTCGACCCTTCGGTCGCGGTCCTCGTCGACGTCCACAACACACTGGTCAACAACGCGCTCCTTCGTTGGGCGAGCGACGCCCAGAAGGCTCGGTACTACCCGAAGCTCGCGTCGAAGTGGGTTGGGGCCTATGCGCTGAGTGAGGCCGACTCGGGCTCAGATGCCTTCGCGCTCGCATGTCGAGCCGAAGACAAGGGCGACCACTACGAGCTCACCGGGCGCAAGCTCTGGGTCACGAACGCCATGGAGGCCGACCTGTTCATCGTGATGGCCACCCTCGATCCGTCGAAGGGGTACAAGGGCATCACGAGCTTCCTGGTCGAGCGCTCGTTCCCCGGCCTCACCATCGGGAAGAAGGAGGCCAAGCTCGGGATACGGGCCTCCTCGACGTGCGAGCTGATCCTCGAGAAGTGTCGCGTGCCGAGGGAGAACCTGCTCGGGGAGCCGGGAAAGGGCTACAGGATCGCCATCGAGACGCTCAACGAGGGTCGCATCGGGATCGGCGCCCAGATGGTGGGACTCGCCCAGGGGGCCTACGAGCTCGCGCTCGAGTATGCGCAGGAGCGCCAGCAGTTCGGCCGAGCCATCGCCGAGTTCCAGGCGGTGCAGTTCGAGCTCTCCGAGCTCGCCATGCAGATCGAGGCGGCGCGTCTCTTGACCTACAACGCCGCCCGGCTGCGGGACATCCGCCTGCCCTTCGTGAAGGAGGCGGCCATGGCGAAGCTGTTCGCCTCCCGCGCCGCCGAGCGCGTCGCGTCCAGCGCCATCGAGATCCACGGAGGCTACGGCTTCACCCGGGAGTACCCGGTGGAGAAGTACTACCGCGACCAGAAGGTGGGCCAGATCTACGAAGGCACGAGCAACATGCAGCTGCTCGTCATCGCGAAACAGATTTTGGGAAAGATGACCTGATAAGGCGCGAAGCGCCTTATCAGGTCATCCCGAGGAGCACAACGGGAGACGTCGCGCCGAAGGATCTCCCAACAACGGATTCCGAGCCCGACTGCTCACGAGGCCGGGCTCGGAATGGTATTAGATCAGCGGCTGGTCGGCCGTGTACTCGAACTTGAAGACCTTCGTCCAGCCCGGGATGACCTTCGTCGTCCGTTCATAGCGAAGGGCGATCTGCCGGCTCCGGGCGTTGGTGGAGATCTGGAAGTTCTCGGGACCAATCCATTGCCCGAGGCGACGCTCCTGGACCTCCTTCATCAGCATGCCCTTGATGATCTCGGGCGTGCGGGCCTTGTAGACCGGCGTCCGGCAGATCTCTTCGACCTTGTCCGTGAAGTCGTAGTGCTCGTAGTAGACGGGGATCACGTTCCAGGCCCCCAGCCCGATGGCGATCAGCAGGCCAAAGAAAATGATGTTCGCGATCTTTCCTTCACCTCTTTCGCTCGTCCGACGCATGTGGCTCCTCCTGGCCGCTTCCGGGGCGGCGGTCACCGGATCACGTGGAAGAATCGCTTCCAGCGCGTCCTTCCGAACGCGGAGAACGTGTCCTTGATCCACTGGAACAGGCCGGTTCGGCGGTACTCTTCCCTGGTGGCTTCGTAGGACCAATACACGATCAAAGCCCGTCCCTTCACCTGGTCCCGGGGCAAGAAACCCCAGAACCGGCTGTCCCGACTGTTGTCCCGATTGTCTCCCAGGACCAGAAGCTGGTCCTCCGGCACCACCTTTGGGCCCCAGCTGTCGCGGAGGGCCTCGACCCGGAGCCCATACTCCGGGTCGTCCGGCTGGCGCGGGGGATAGAGGAAGTGGACGTACGGCTCGTCCAGGGCTTCCCCGTCGATGTAGACCTGCTTGTTCTTGATCTCGACCGTCTCGCCCGGAAGGCCGATGACCCTCTTGATGAAGTCGCGCTCGGGTTCGTCCGGATACTTGAAGACCACCACGTGGCCCCGCGCGATGGCCCGCTTTCCGAAAAGAGTGTCCTCGAGCGGCCCGAAGGAGGGGGAGTAGACGAGCTTGTTCACCAGGAGGTGGTCCCCGATGAGGAGGTTCTCCTCCATCGAGCCGGTGGGTATTTTGAAGGCCTGGATGGCGAAAGTACGGATGAAGAGCGCCAGGATGACCGCGACCACGATGGACTCGAGGTACTCCCGGGCGACGGATTTCCTGAAGCCGGACCGGGCCTCGGCGGCGTCACTCATCCCGGTCATTCTACCCGAGCCGCTCCCATCTGCGGCGAGGGGGAGCCGGGGCCCCGGAGTGGGAGGGGCTACTCATCGACCCTCAACACGGCCAGGAAGGCCTCCTGGGGGATGTCGACGGTGCCCACCCTCTTCATGCGCTTCTTGCCTTCCTTCTGCTTCTCGAGGAGCTTTCTCTTGCGGCTGATGTCGCCGCCGTAGCACTTGGCGGTCACGTTCTTGCGGAGGGCCTTCACCGACTCGCGGGCGATCACCCGGGATCCGATCGCGGCCTGGATGGCCACGTCGAACATCTGCCTCGGGATCATCTTTCGCATCTTCTCGACCAGCGTCTTGCCGCGCTGGTACGCCGTGTCCTTGTGGACGATGAGCGAGAGCGCATCCACGGGGTCACCGTTCACCAGCACGTCCAGCTTGACCAGGGGAGAGACCCAGTGCCCGGTGAACTCGTAGTCGAGCGAGGCGTAGCCCCGGGAGGCCGACTTCAGCCGGTCGTAGAAGTCGAGGAGGATCTCGGCCAGGGGCAGCTCGTACTGGATCATCACCCGAGTGGGGGTGATGTACTGGATGCCTTTCTGGATGCCGCGCTTCTCCTGGCAGAGCTTGAGGATCGGGCCCACGTAATCGTTGCCCGTGAGAATCGTCGCGGTGATGATCGGCTCCTCGATGGACTGGATGTTGCCTGGCCCGGGGAGTCGGGCCGGAGAGTCCACCTCGATCACCTCGCCATCGGTCTGCAGGACACGGTAGCGAACGGAGGGCGCGGTCACCAGGAGCTCCAGGTCGAACTCGCGCTCGAGCCGCTCTTCAACGATCTCCATGTGCAGCAGCCCCAGGAAACCGCACCGAAACCCGAACCCCAGGGCCGTCGAGGTCTCGGGCTCGTAGAAGAACGACGAGTCGTTGAGCCGGAGCTTCTCCAGGGCCTCGCGCAGCTCGGGGTACTGGTCGGAGTCCACCGGGTAGAGCCCGGCGAACACCATGGGCTTGACCTCCTGGAAGCCGGGAAGCGGCTCGGTCGCAGGGCTTCGCTCGTCGGTTAGCGTGTCGCCGATGGCCACGTCCGACACCGTCTTGATCCCGGCGATCACGAACCCCACCCCGCCCGCCTCGAGCGAGTCCACCGGCGTCGCCTTGGGCGTGAAGACGCCGAGCTGCTCGACCTGGCAGCTGCGGCCGGTCGCCATGAGCTTGACCTTCATGCCCGGGTCGATCCGACCATCGACGACGTGGACGAGGACGACGACTCCCTTGTACTGATCGAACCACGAGTCGAAGACGAGGGCCCGAAGGGGCCCGTCCGGGTCTCCGGTCGGACCGGGGAGGCGTTGGACGATGGCCTCGAGGATCTCGTCGATGCCGATGCCCTTCTTGGCCGAGCACTCGATGGCGTCGGAGGCGTCGATCCCGATCACGTGCTCGATCTGCTCACGCGCCCGCTCGGGCTCGGCGCCCGGCAGGTCGATCTTGTTCAGGACGGGGATGATCTCGAGGCCGGCATCCGAGGCCAGGTGGGCGTTGGCCAGCGTCTGCGCCTCGACACCCTGGCTCGCATCGACGATGAGGAGCGCACCCTGGCAGGCCGCCAGAGAACGCGACACCTCGTAGGAGAAATCCACGTGGCCCGGGGTGTCGATCAGGTTCAGGATGTAGCTCTCGCCGTCCTTCGCCTGGTACTCGAGGCGAACCGAGTGCTGCTTGATGGTGATGCCCCTCTCCCGCTCGAGGTCCATCGTGTCCAGAAACTGCTCGGTCATCTCGCGCTGGGTGAGGGCGCCTGTCCTCTCGAGCAGCCGGTCCGAGAGCGTGGTCTTCCCATGATCGATGTGCGCGATGATCGAGAAGTTGCGGATGTTGCGATGCATGAAGGCCCCTGGACCGCCTTCCGGGGGCGAGCCAAAGGATCTATTCTAGTGTTCTTCGCTCTCGTTGTCCGACGAGCACCGTCTCGCTGCTCTTCCTCCCTAGCGAGCGCGGGTCTCTTGCGCTGCCCTGAGCGAGCGGGCGGTGGCCGCGTAGAAGCCCCAGCCGGCCAGCGCGACCGTCGTCAGGATCCCTGCGACCGCCGAGTCGGCGTACCAGGCCGTCAGATGGGTCGTCATGTACGTGTGGGCGAGCAGTTGGTGGACCATGAAGGCCGTCGCCGCCGCCAGCAGTCCCAGCCGGATGAGCAACCCGAGGAAGACGGCCGGGAAGATCAGGCTCATTGCCAGGGCGCTTGGGTTCTCCAAGCTGCCCCCGAAGAGGATGCTGGTGAGCGCCAGGGTGACGAGCGCCGCCGCCCAGGTGCTCCGCAGGAGTTGCCGAAGGACGGCGAGGAGCAGCAGCGCCATGAACGCGCCGAGGACGCTGTTGAGCGACCGCACCACGCCACCGGCGGCCGCCCAGCCTCCCAGCAGCTGGTCGGGGGGAATCGACCACTGGCCGCCGGAGTCGATCGTGGTGAGCAGCCGACCCACGAGCTCCGTCAGCCCGAGGGCGACGCCCCCCACGACGCCCAGGAGAAGATCCCGCCCCAGCAGCGGGTCGAGGAACCGGCCCGAGAGAAGGCGTGTCCACGACGCCAGGGTGTGCGGCCAGCGACGTCTCACCATGGGCTCGAGAGCCAGGTAGGTCAGCCAGAAGGTCATGGCGAAGAACAGGCTGATGGAGACGCCGAGGAAGACCACGGCCGGCTCGAGCCCCCCAGCGGGCCCCAGGAGACCGAAGCCGACGACGGAGACGAAGGCCCCCAGGGCCCCGACACGTCGGGCGCCCACCCGATCGCTGCGTTCGAGCCGGAGATTCCGGCGGGCCACGATCGCCGCCAGGACGAGGATCGCAAAAAACAGGTAGATGTCTTGCCCCGGTCCCGAAGGCGTCGCCTCGAGCTCCACCGCGCCTTCCCGCCGGACGACCAGCCAGACCGGCCACCCCTCGAGGCTGGCCGCCTCGACGCGCACCGGTGGGTCGCTGGACGGTGACGTCCAGGCGACTCGCGTGTCGGCAAACACCGGGGGGATGGCCTCGGGCTCCGCAGGCTGCAGACGATCGGTGTCGAGGCCGGTCCGGGTCAGGAGGCTCGACAAGCCGGGGCCCGGGCCGTCCGCCGTGACCCCCGCTGCCTCGGGGACTCGGACGAACTCGACCAGCCGCCCGTCGGTGTCGAGCTTCGCTCCCGCCATCCCGGGCCGCGCCGCCGGAGGATTGTCGAACGAGGGGTCACCGGCGCCAATCGCCGCGTCGGCAACCAGCGACCGAGGGCTTTGCCGGTACCAGAAGAGGAGGCGGGAAGAGCCTCCCGACAGTTTTTCGACGACGAATCCAAACGTACGGTCGGTGGGCTGCGGCGCGGCCCCGTGTTCGAGGAGGATCTGCTGCGCCTCGTGCGCCAGCACCTCGGGTGGCTTCTCCAGCCCGATCAGGTACGGCGTGCTCCGGTCCGCCAGCCACGCCGTGAGGGCGATGCCCCCAGCGATCGCGGCGAGGGCGGCCAGAGCAACCGGCAGCCGAAGCCCGCCCGCACCTCCGGCGGCCGCCACGAGCTCCGGCGACGGTGTCTCGCCAGCGGCCAGAGCCGCCGCGAGGGGATCCCCACCGGGCAGCGACGCGGCAACCGCGGTGGCCGACGCGGGACGGAGTGCCGGATCGGTCTCGAGGCACCGCTCGATGGCCCGCTCGATGGCGGGATCGAGACCCTCGACATAGCTCGATGGGCTCGAAAGGGGCGTCTCGCTGCGCTCGGCGGCCTCCGCCAGTGTCTTGGCTGGGAAGGCCACCCGCCCCGTGAAGATCTCGTAGAGGACGAGACCGAGGGCGTACACGTCGCTGCGCACCGTGACCTCGCGCCCCGCCAGCTGCTCCGGCGACATGTAGGCGGGCGTTCCGGAGCGGACGTCGGTGCCCTCGAGGTTTGCCGCGACAGCGGCGAGGCCGAAGTCGGCGAGCTTCACCCGGCCGCGTCCGTCCACCATCACGTTGGCCGGCTTCAGGTCCCGGTGGAGGATGCCCTCGTCGTGGGCGGCCGCGAGGCCGGCGCACAGCTCACGCGCCATGCGCACCGCGCGATCCTCGGGCAGGCGGCCGATGCGGCGGAGGAGAGACGCCAGGTCTTCGCCATCGACATACTCCATGGCCAGGAAGTCGTGGCCGTCCACCTCGCCGATGTCCCAGACGTGGCAGACGTTGGGGTGGGCGACCTGACGAGCGAGGCGCACCTCGTCGAGGAGGCGCTGGCGGCGATCCGGGTCGGCGTCCAGCGAAGGGGGCAGGAACTTGAGGGCCACCGGTTGGCCGAGCTTCATGTCGTCCGCCCGGTAGACCTCGCCCATGCCGCCTCGACCGAGCGGTGCCACGATCCGGTATCGATCGGCCAGGATTGCGCCGGGAAGAAAGCGAGAGGGCTCGTCGGTGCGAGGCCGGGGCCGCACCGGGCCGTCCCGCGTCGGCAGGCTGGTGTCGCTCACGGGGCGAGGCTTCTCATGCTACGCCCTGACATCACGATGCTTCGGAGTCTGGTGGTCCAGCTGGTGGCGCCGGCGGAGGCAGAGCGCGAGAGTGTCCACGGGCAATTCCAGGCGACGAGTGGGCCTCGAGGCTTCATGGCGACTCCTCTGGGATGGCAGCGGGTGAGTCCGAGGATAGGGTCCGCCCCGGCGAATCTCAAGCCGAATCGGCCGGCCGCGCCACCACCACCGTGTCGAGGCGGGGTTGCGAGAAGAAGAAACCCCGGCCTTTCTCGTCGGCGCGCCAGGCCGGCTTGTAGCGGATCATGCGATCGACCAGGACCTTCAGGATCGGGCCGGCGCCTTCCTCCAGGGAGTCCGGTTCGGGGCAGGCCACGACGATGGCCACCCGCCCGTTCACGAAGACGAGAAAGAAGCCGTCGTCCTTCCACTCCGCAAACGCGTCCTCCTCCACCCCGGCCTCGGAGGCGAGCGCCGCGGGGATGGCGAAGAGTGCCTTCGTCCGCTCCTCCAGGAAGCGCCGCAACGGCCAGGGGGGAAGGGCCTCGGGGGCGGCCTCTTCCAGGACGACACCCTTCCGCTCGAGGAGGCACGCGTATTGGCCCTCGCCGAGGGCTCGGAGCGCTCCCAGGAGTTTACGGATTTCGCCCGCCAGCTTCTCCTGCGATTCGAACATGGGCTCGTGAGACCTGGGCACTATAGCGCGTCGCGGAGGGCCCGAGCCAGCCTTCCCGGACGGGCCCGAGGGGACGGCGTAGGCCCCTTACTGGTTGAAATGAAACGGGTTCGGTGATAAAACCATCAAGCGCGCGCTGCGTCCTGGCTGGTGTCCGGGAGGTCGCGGAACGGAGCTGACGCGGCCCCCCGCCGCGGGAGAGAGCAGGATGCTGAGGAAGATCCTCGCCGTCGACGACTCCGCACTCATTCATCAGATGTACAAGCTCTTCCTCTCCAGGTACAAAAACTGCAAACTCGTGAGTGCCATGAACGGGCTGGAGGCGCTCGAGAAGCTGGCCCAGGAAGAGGAGATCGACCTCGTCCTGCTCGACATCAACATGCCGGTCATGAACGGCCTGGAGTTCCTCCAGCGCGTCCAGAGGGAGGGCGCGTACAAGGACCTTCCGGTGATCATCATCTCCACCGAGGGGAAGGAAGAGGACACCGTCCGGGGTCTCAAGCTCGGCGCCAAGGGCTACGTGAAGAAACCCTTCCAGGCCTCGGAGCTTCACGGTCTCATCGAGAAGATCACCGGACCGTGAGCCCCGGAGGTCGGCCCCCGGACCGCTGATGGAGTTCGAGGTCTCCGCGGAGCTCGTCGGCATCTACCTCGAGGACGCTCGCGAGCACCTCGCGGTCCTCGACGACGCTCTCCTCCAGCTCGAGCGCGCCGGCCCCGCCCCCGAGGTCGTGACGTCCCTCCTCGGGCCGCTGCACACTCTCAAGGGCAACAGCGGGATGATCGGCCTCATCGGGGTCAAAGACTACGTGCACCGGCTCGAAGACGCGTTCGCTCGGGTCCGCGACGGCTCCCTCGGGCTCACGCCGGCCGTGCTGCAGTGCCTGTTCGAAGGGGCGAGCGCCCTGCGGGAGGCTGTGGAAGCGGCCGGGGCCGAGGGCGAGCCGCGGGACCTTGGCCCGGAGAAGGCAGCGCTCGAGTCGCTCCTGGTGGCTGCTCCCGTGTCGTCCTCGTCCCCGCCCGCCGCCCCGGCGTCGGGTGGGGCGGATCGTCCCGCAGGCCCTGGCGGCACGGCGCTCGCCGCGACCCGCTCGAGCATGGTGCGGGTCGACTTTTCCAGGCTGGACCAGCTCCTGAACCTCGTGGGCGAGCTCATCGTGCACCGCACGAAGCTCACCGAGATGGCTCGACAGGTGAGCGCCGCTGCTCCCGAGGCGGGTCAGGAGCTCCTCGACTCGGTTCATCAGGTCGCCACGGTCTCCACCCAGCTGCAGGAGACGATCATGGACATCCGGATGCTTCCCATCCGGCACGTCTTCGAGCGATTTCCGACGCTCGTGCGTGATCTGGCCCATGCCCAGAACAAGAAGATCGAGCTCATCCTCCAGGGGGAGGACACCCGGGTCGACAAGGCGGTCATCGACGAGATTGGCGAGCCTCTCGTCCACCTGATCCGAAACGCCGTCGATCACGGCCTGGAGACGCCCGAGGTCCGATCCGCCGCGGGAAAGTCGCCGGTCGGGACCATCCTGCTCTCGGCGGCCCAGGAGTCGAGCCAGGTCGTCATCACTCTCGTCGACGACGGAGCCGGCATCGATGCGGCGGAGGTGAGGCGTCGCGCGGTCGAGCGGGGGCTCCTGAGTGCGGATGAGACGATGAGCGATCGCGAGATCGTCCAGCTCATCTTCGCCGAGGGGTTTTCCACGGCTCGTGCCGTCACGGACGTCTCCGGGCGCGGGGTCGGGCTCGATGTGGTGGTGCGGAGCATGGAGCGTCTCAACGGCCTCATCGAGGCCGAGACCATTCCCGGTGCCGGCACCAAGTTCACCCTGCAGCTCCCTCTCACCCTGGCCATCATCACCGTCCTGATGGTCGAAGTGGGTGACAACGTCTTCGCGTTGCCCTCCGGGGCGGTCGTCGAGAGCCTGCGCATCCGTCCGGAAGAGGTGTCGCGGATGAACGGCCGCGACACGCTCCGTGTGCGCGATCGGATCATACCGATCCTCAATCTCGCCGACTTCTTCGGGGTGGCGTCGGAGGTCCGCGGCGAGGAGGCCTATGCGGTCGTCGTGGGGCGTGGCGAGAAGCGGCTCGGGCTGAGCGTCGATCGTCTTCTGGGCCAGCAGGACGTGGTGATCAAGGGACTCGACACGGTGGTTTCCGGCGCAGGGCTCGGAGTGGCAGGAGCCACGATCCTCGGCGACGGACGGGTGGTGCTCGTCGTGGACGTGGCGGCTCTGTTCGAGACCAGCCGCGGCCGAAGCCGAGGCGTGACCCCCGTGGAGACAGAGGCCTGAGCGGTGTACGAGGCCTATTGGGAGCTCATCGACCGGCCCTTCCGCAAGACACCCGACCCTCGCTACCTTTTTCTGAACGAGACCTACGAGGAGGCCCTCGAGCGGCTCCTGTTCGCCGTCGAGGAGATGGAGTTCGCGCTTCTCACGGGCGAGGTGGGCTCGGGCAAGACCACCCTGACCCGCGCGCTGGTCGACCGTGTGGGGGAACGGTACGAGGTGGGGATGATCCTCAATCCCCGTCTTCCCCCGCGGCAGTTCCTGAGGACCGTTGCTCTCGAGCTCGGGGTGAACGAGCCCCCTTTTCACTCGAACGATCTGCTCGAACGGATCCACGAGCGGCTGCTCGCCCTCTACGAGGCGGACCGCGCCGCGCTTCTCGTCGTGGACGAGGCTCACCTCATACCGGGCAAGCCCACCTTCGAGGAGATTCGGCTGCTCACCAACTTCCAGCTCGACGACCAGAACCTCATCGCGATCGTGCTCGTGGGGCAACCCGAGCTCCGGGGACGCCTCCGCCATCGGACGTACCGGGCGCTGACCCAGCGGGTCGGTGTGTCGTTTCATCTCGTCCCGCTGAGCCTGGAAGACACCCGAGCCTATCTGGCCCACCGCCTCTCCATCGCGGGTGTGGAGCGGAGCCTGTTCGAGGAGGAGGCGGTCCTGCGTCTCCATGCGGCGACCGACGGGGTGCCCCGCCTGCTGAATCACCTGGCGACCCAGGCCCTCGTTGAAGGCATGGCGCGCGGGGCGGACCAGATCGACGGCGGGGTCGTGGCCGCCGTGTTGAACGACGACTTTGCAGCCGAGGCGCACGCGGCCTCGCGGAAGGAGCGTGTCCCCCTGGGGGCGCGAAAGAAGTAGATGGGTCGAATGGCCGATGCTCGAAAACGGGCGCGTCGTCCGGACGCCAGGAAGGGCCGAAGCAAGAAGCCCGGGGCGCCCGCCGCTGCGTCGCCGGGAAAGCCCTCCGTTTCCGCGGAGGAGGCCAGCCGGATCGAGCTGCCGTCGTCCGGGCTCGCCTCGGAGATCCTGGCCCAGCCGGAGGCAGCGGCAATCGAGCCGGCCGCCGCGACCCCCGGGGCGGCGCCCGACACAGTGCCCGAGGAGCCAGCCGCCGAGGCGGGGCCGGCGGCACAGAGCCTCTCGTTCTTTGCTGCCCCGGCCCGGGAGCAGCGCGCCGCGGCGGAGGCGACGGAGCACCTCGCGACCTTCGTTCTCGACCGGGAAGAGTACGGCGTGGACGTCCGCCAGGTCCAGGAAATCCGCCGGGTCAGCGAGATCACCTCGGTTCCCCGGGCGCCCGAGTTCGTGCGAGGCGTGATCAACCTGCGCGGTCGGATCCTGCCGGTGCTGGACCTCAAGAGGAAGCTCGGGCTCGGAGAGGTGGAGATTCAGCGGGCGTCGCGGATCGTGGTGGTTCGGGTGCAGGATCGGGTGCTGGGGCTGCTGGTGGACGGCGCCTCTCAGGTTCTCAAGGTCCCTGTCTCCCGGATCGAGCCACCGCCGGACGAGGTGGTCGAGCGAGGCGGGGACTACATCCGTGCGGTCGCCAAGCTCGAGGATCGGCTGATCATACTGATCGAGCTCGAGCGGGTACTGACCCACGAGCTACGTGAGGCGCCGTCGGCGGGCGCCTGAGGAGCCACGGAAATGCTGGGTTTGGTGAAAGAAGGTCGTGTGTTGGGCATCAATACCAGGTCGATCAGGACCAAGGCGCTCCTCCTGGTCGCGGGCATCGCGATCGTGGTGGGCGTGGTTTCGGGCGTCCTCGACGCCGTGGCCAGCAGGGCAGCGCTCACCGACCAGTTGGCGAAGCGCGGACGCTACATCGCGTCCAACCTGGCGTTCAACGCCAAGTACGGCGTTCTCACCCAGGACCGCCCGCAGCTCCTCCAGTTCCTCGAGGGTGCGACTGCGGCCGGCGGTGAGGGGAAGGTCTCGGACGTCGTTGGAGCGATGATCCGCAAGGCGGACGGCGAAGTCCTGGCGCAGACCGGCCAGGAGATTCGCGATTTGCCCGCGGAGCCGGCCGCCGAGCTGCAGGAGATCGAGGCGGTGACCACCGGCGGGGTGGCCGTGCTGCTCTTCCGGGCCCCGGTCACCACGGGCGGAGGAGGCTTCTCCGAGGACATGGGCTCGACCCCCGGTTCCTCGGTCGCGACGGTCAAGGGCGGGGTCGAGGTCGCGATCGCCAAGACCGTGATCAATCGGCTGCAGAGGCAGCGCATGTTCGAAGCGCTTCTCATGGGGCTCTTTCTGGCCGGTCTCGGCTCTGCCGCGGGGTGGGTTCTCATCGGTCGCTGGTTGCGGCCCCTGCAGGTCATGGCCGACGCCTCGGAGAAGGTGGCGAAGGGGGACCTGACCGTTCAGATCCGAACGTCGTCCGACGACGAGGTCGGCACCCTCGGGCGCAGCCTCGACGAGATGGTGGGCAACCTGCGCCGGGTCGCCGACAACATCCAGGACGCCTCCGTGCAGGTGGCCTCCTCGGCCGGCCAGATCTCCGCCAACGCCCGGCTCATCGACCAGGGGGCGCAAGGACAGGCCCAGGCCGCCGAGGAGACCTCGACGTCCATGGAGGAGATGGCGGCCTCGATCCAGACGGTGGCCGGCAGCGCCCAGGGGCTCGCCTCGTACGTCGAGGAGACGTCCAGCTCCATCACCGAGATGGGCGCGTCGATCGAGGAAGTGGCCCGATCCGGCGCCACCCTCGCACAGACGGTCACCGAGGCCTCGGCGACCATCGAGGAGATGACCGTCTCCATCGATCAAATGGCCCGGGATCTCGAGAGCCTCGCCGGGACCGTGAACGTCACCACGACCACCGTCGAGGGCATGGCGACCTCCATCGCCACGGTCGCGCAGAACGCGGAGGACCTGGGCGACGCCGCGAGCCGCGCCAGCTCCACGGTCTCCGAGATGGCCGGGGCGGTCACCGAGGTGGCCAAGATCGCCTCCGAGGCCGACCGCATGAGCGCCCGGGCTTCCGAGGACGCCCGCACGGGCGGTGAAGCCGTTGCCCGCACCGTCGACGGCATGAAGGCCATCTCCGAGAACATGGAGAACACGGCCCGCGTCATCACGGGACTTGGCGAGCGCTCGGACGAGATCGGCCGCATCCTCGAGGTCATCGAAGAGATTGCGGACCAGACCAACCTCCTTGCGCTCAACGCGGCCATCGAGGCCGCCCGTGCCGGCGAGGCCGGTCGGGGGTTCGCCGTCGTGGCAGACGAGGTGCGCAAGCTCGCCGAGCGATCCGTCGAAGCGGCGAAGGAGATCGGCGACGTCGTGCGACAGGTGCAGCGGGACACGGGAGACGCGGTGGAGGTGGCCAGGGCGGGAGCCGAGGAGGCCAAGACGGGCATCCTGCTCGCGGACAAGGCGGGGGCCGCGCTTCGGAACATCATCGAGTCGGTCACCCGCTCCTCCGAGCTGATGGGGCAGATCGCCGCAGCCACGTCCAAGCAGTCCCAGGCCTCGTCCGAGGTGCTGGAGACGGTTGGAGCCATGAACTCCGCGACCAGCCAGGTGGCGAGCGCAGTGCGTGAGCAGGCGGAGGGGTCCAGTCAGATCCGCACGGCCATGGAGAACATCAAGAAGGTCATGGCCCAGGCTGCATACTCGACCCGCGAACAGGCAGCGGGCGGACGCCAGGTGCGCGTGGCGGTGGAGAACATCAACAAGATCGCTTCGCAGGTCGGGCTCGCCACCCGGGAGCAGGCGGAGGGCAGCCGGCAGATCATCAATGCCGTCGACCGCATGAACGACCAGACCCAGCAGGTCTCCCACGCCACCGCAGAGCAGAAGAAGGGCGGAGAGCTGGTGGTGAAGGCGATGGAGAACATCTCGGAGATCGCCCGAGACAACCTCGCCACGGTCCAGGAGATGTCGAAGGCCACGACCAACCTCGCCCAGCAGGCGGAGAGCCTGGCGCAGCTGGTCTCGGTCTTCAAGGTGCAGTGAGCCTCGACGTCGAGAGCGCCCTGCACGCTCTTCAGTCCGGCGAGGAGGCCGCCCGCAGGAGGGCGGTCGGCCAGCTCGGCGCTTCGAGACAACAGGGCGCCATCCGCCCCCTCCTGGTGGCGGTGGGTGACGAGAGCTGGTCGGTCCGCCAGGACGCCATCGAGGCCCTGGCCGGGTTTCCTCCAAAGAGCCTCCTGCCGGTTCTCGAGTCGGCGCTCCGGGAGGACTCGGATGCCGGTCTCCGCAACGCCTCCATGGAGATCTACGTCCGGCTGGGCCCGACCGCGGCCGACCCGCTCGTCGGGCTCCTCGGCGACTCCGACGAGGAGGTCCGCATTTTTGCCGCCGTGATGCTCGGTTCTCTCGAGGGCGCGGGGGTCGCGCCTGCTCTCATCGACTCTCTGGCCGATCCCGACGTGAACGTGCGTCACGCCGCCGCGGCCAGCCTGGGTCGGATGAAGGCCCCGGAGGCCGTCCCACGCCTCATCGAGGCGCTCCGGTCCGAGCCCTGGCTCCAGTACCCGGCCATTCATGCGCTGGGCGAGATCGGAGACTCACGGGCGGCGCCGCCACTGCTCGAGCTGCTCGACGACGAGTTCTTGAGAGCGCCCGCTCTCGAAGCCCTCGGGCAGGTGGCCCAGCGTGACGCATTGCCCAGGATTGCCGCTCACCTGCTCGACCCCGACCCGGCCCTGCAAAACGCCGCCATTCGCGCGGTGGTGGAGATCGAGCAGCGGGCGACGGCTTCGGGGCAGAGCCTCGACCCGAGTGTGCAGGCGGCGCTGCGGCGCGAAGAGCTCGTCGAGCACCTCGTCGAGATGCTCGCGGACGAGGAGACGCGAAACCGCCAAACCGCCACGGTCACACTCGGCTGGCTTCGCGAGACCCGCGCGACGCGCCCACTGCTCGAGCTGCTCGCCGATCCCGTGGTGCAGGAGTTCGCGAGCCACGCCCTCGTCTCCATCGGCTTCGTGGAACGCGCAGCCTGGGCGGCGGCTCTCGCCCACGTGGACGACGCGGTGCGGATGGGTGCGACCCGGTGCCTCGCCTGGATCGCCCCGGCGGAGGGGACGGCGCTCGTGGCGCCACTCATCCATGACCCATCTGCCGAGGTGCGTGCCGAAGCCGCCGCAGCCATCGGCCGACTGGGCGACGAAGACGCGCCGATGTTGCTCTTCGAGCTGCTCGGTGACGAGAGCGAGCTCATCCAGGAGAGCGCCATGGAGGCGCTGTCGAGGATGAGCCCGGAGCGTGTCCGGCCGCTCCTGCTCCAGGCGCTGGCCGGGGACGAGCCCGAGGCTCCCGTGCGAGCGGCCCAGACGCTCGGCCTCCTGCGCGACCCGGCAGCGGCGGACGCTCTCATGGCGGCGGTCCGCAGCCCGCGAGAGGCGCTACGAGCCGCGGCCCTCCAGGCCCTCGGAGAGATGTCGAGCCCCGGCGTGGTCGGCGTGGTTCGAGGGGCCCTCGCCGACGAGAGCTCGCTCGTCCGCCAGCAGGCGGTCCTCGCCCTCGGACGCCTGCGCGACCCGGAAGCGGCGGAGGACCTCCTGGTCCTCCTCGAGGACGCGGACGGCGATCCTCGGTTGTGCTTCGCGGCCGTCCGAGCACTCGGCCAGATCCGAAACGCCGCCGCGGTCCCTCGCCTGCTCCCGCTCCTTGCGGATTCGCGCAAGGGGCTGCGCATTGCGGCCGTAGAAGCGCTGGGCCAGATCCGCGCCGCCGCCGCGGTGCAGCCTCTGCTCGAGATCCTGCGCGACACCGACCGAAACCTGCGCCGCGCCGCCGCGGAGGCCCTGGGTGAGATCGGCGACCCCCAGGCAGCGGCGCCTCTCGTCGTAGCCCTCGAGGACGAGCACTGGAGCGTCCGCTGTGCCGCTGCCGCGGCCGTCGCGCGGCTGCGCAGCCCGAAGGCGGTTCCTGCTCTCGTCCTGCGCCTGGACGATGCGGACGCCACCGTCCGTCGGGCCGCGGTCTCAGCCCTCGGCGAGATTGCCGATCCTCGCTCGGCCTCCCATCTTCTCTCCGCGCTCTCCGATGCCGCTCTTCAAGCGACCGCGGCAGAAGCGCTTCGGCGCCTGGGCACCTCGGCGCTGCCCGAGATGGAGCGGGCCTTCGAGGCCGAGGGAACAGAGCGGGACGTCAAGCGCCTGCTCATCGAGCTGGCCGGACGCTTCGAGGACGCAGCGGCCCGGCGGTTGCTCCTCTCGGCGCTCGACGATCCGGATCCGGCTGTGCGTGTGGAAGCGGCGCAGGCGCTGGGCGACGGAGCGTTCCGCGAGGCCCTCCGGCCGTTGCTCCAGCTGAAATCCTCCGACCCGGCGCCGGAGGTACGCCGGGCCGCCGCCGGTGCGCTCCGGAAGCTCCAGCCACGGTGAGGCACTCCCGCCTGGAGCACGACATCGAGCTCAGCGAGGAAGAGTTCCGCTTGCTGAGGGACTTCGTGCACGAGCGGTTCGGCCTCTACTTCGACGGAACGCAGCGGGACAGCCTGCGGGCGCGCCTCGCGCCGCGACTGGCCCTCCTGGGGCTCGTGTCTTTCGAGGACTACTACCGCCACCTGCGCTTTGCGCCGGATCGGGCGGACGAGCAGCAGCGGATGGTCAGCTACCTCACGAACAACGAGACCTACTTCTTCCGCGAGCAGCCGCAGCTCGACGTCTTCTCGAGCAAGGTCCTGCCGAGTCTCAAGGAGCGATGCGCGCGAAACGGCGGGCGCTCCCTTCGTATCGTCTCCGCGGGCTGCGCGTCGGGGGAGGAGGCCCTGACGCTCGCCATGATCCTGTTCGACAGCGGGCAGTTCTTCTGGGGCTGGGACATCCGGGTCACGGGGCTCGACGTGGACGAGGCGGCGCTGGAGAAAGCGCGCCGCGGGGTCTACCACCAGAACTCGCTTCGGGCGGTGACGCAGCCCCAGCTCGACCGGCATTTCACGCCGCAGGAAACCGGGGTCAAGGTCAAAGACTCGATCGGGAAGCTCGTCTCTTTTCGCTCCGGCAACCTCCTCGAGCCCGTGAGCTTCGACGGGCTGGGGCCGCTCGACGCGATCTTCTGCCGCAACGTCCTGATCTATTTCTCCGACGAAGCCATCCAACGCGCGGTCGCCCTCTTTCACGAGGTGCTGGCCCCGGGGGGATACTTGTTCCTCGGGCACGCCGAGTCTCTCGCTCGCGTGACCAGCGCCTTCACTCCCATCCGCTTCCAGGGAGCGATCGTGTATCAGAAGCCGGAAGGGCAGCCCTCATGAGCGCGAAACGACGGTTGCGGGTCCTGATCATCGACGACTCCGCCTTCGTGCGGACGGCCGTGACGCACATGCTGGGCGAAGCGCCCGACATCGAGGTCGTCGGAACGGCGGCGAACGGTGAAGAAGGGCTCGAGAAGGCACGGGGTCTCCGACCCGACATCGTCACCCTGGACATCAAGATGCCCCGGCTCGGCGGCCTCGAGACCCTCGAGCGACTGATGGCCGAGCGACCCGTGCCGGTTCTCCTCCTCTCTTCGCTGACCCACGAGGGGGCGGACGTGACGCTGCGAGGCCTCGAGCTGGGGGCGATGGACTTCGTCGACAAGTCCAGCGTCGAGCCGAAGGGCATGCTGGGCCTCGCCGAGGAGCTGCTGAGGAAGGTGCGAGCGCTGGGTGGCGCGCGTGTCAGGACGCCACGCCGGGGGAGCTCGCCAGCGCCGGCCCCGGCCGCAGGGGACAAGGCCGAGATCGTGGTGATCGCCGCCTCCACCGGCGGACCGCCGGCGCTTCAAACCCTGGTCTCGGCGCTTCCGGCCAGCCTCCGGGCTCCGATCCTGATCGTCCAGCACATCCCCCGCGGCTTCACCCGGTCGCTGGCCGAGCGGCTCGACGCTCGGGCCGCGGTGCCCGTGCGGGAGGCGAGCGACGGAGACCTCGTGGAGCCGGGTCGGGTGATCATTGCCCCTGCCGGGATCCACACCCGCTTCCGGCGGCGAGCGGGGCGGGTGCGGGTGGCTCTCACCGAGGAGCCCAGGGAGGCGCTCCACCGTCCCTCCGCCGACGTGGCGATGGCCTCCGCCGCTGCGATCTACGGCTCGCGCTCGCTGGGTGTCGTCCTCACCGGTATGGGCTCCGACGGGACGGAAGGCCTGCGTGCCATCCAGAAGGCCGGCGGTCACACGCTGGCCGAGGCCGAGGAGACCTGCGTCATCTTCGGGATGCCGAAGGCGGCCGCGGCTGCCGGGGTCGTCTCCCGGGTCGTTCCCCTCGACCGCGTCGCCGAGGAGATACTGGCGACAGTGTAGAATCCGCTCGACTTCGGCCACCGCCCTGAGCGGGGCGGCCGGCCCGGGGAGATTGCTTGAGCCTGAAGGGCGACCTCGAGGACCTGCCCCTCCTCGACATCATCCAGATCGTCTCGTTCAGCAAGAAGACGGGCCATCTCTCGATCCGGATGGAGGAGGGTGAGGGAGGCATCGTCTTTGCGGCAGGCCTCGTCGTCTGCGCCTTCACCGCTGCCTCCCCTCCCCTGGACCCGAGCCTGCCCGACCTGCCCCCCGAGAAACAGGAGCAGATACTCCGCTCTCGGATCGTGTTCGCTCTCGAGCAGCTCGCGCGTCTGAGAGAGGGGGCGTTCGCTTTCGAGCTCGCCGACGAGGTGCCC
Source organism: uncultured Hyphomicrobium sp. (assembly GCA_964194855.1). Classification (GTDB taxonomy): domain Bacteria; phylum Acidobacteriota; class Vicinamibacteria; order Fen-336; family Fen-336; genus JAJDNS01. The sequence goes on along the minus strand of CAXMOH010000463.1, from coordinate 3,685 downwards.
TGTGAGCTGGGCTCGCGGGACATCACCCTCGAGACGCTGGCCGGCGGCATCAATCCGCAAAACCTGCTCCTCGACCTCGCTACGGGGATGGACGAGGGGCAGGCCCAGTCGGCAGCAGCCGTTGAAGCGTCTTTCGCGGCACCCGAAGAAGGCGCCTTCGGAGCAGGCGCCGAGGAGAGCATCGTGCCCTCCGGGGCGCTCCTCTCCGACCTCGAGTCAGACCTCGAGAGCTCGAACCCGCTGGCCGGCCTGTCCGACCCTGCGCCGCCGCCGGGCCCGGCCCCCGTCGAGCTTCCCCCCAGCGTGCCACCGGAGCCTGCTCCGGCGTCCCCTGCCCCCGCCGTCCCGCCCCCCCCGCCGCCCCCCCCGCCGCCCCCGGCCCCGGCGGCGACTCCCGCCGAGGTCGCCCCGGCGCCTGCCAAATCCGAAGCGGAAGAGCCTTCGCCGCCGAGCGAGGAGCCGGCCCGCGCTCTCCTGCTCGTCGACGACGAGCCCGACCTGCGACAGATCATGGCTCGCCACTTCGCCCTCGCCGGGTACAGGGTCGAGGAAGCGGGTGACCCGGGGGCCGCAGCCAAGCTCGCCGGACGGCTCCGCTCGGAGGAGACGCCCTTCGTCCTCGTGACCGACCTGGGGATGCCGGCTTCAGGAGGGGCCTCCTTCCACGGCGGCTTCGAGGTGGTCAAGCGCCTGTGGAAGATGAACCTCCGTCCCCCGGTCCTCATGATGACGGAGAACCTCAGCCAGTCGCTGCGGCTGCGCGCACGGCAAATGGGGATCCAGGCCTTCGTCTTCAAACCCACCTTGAGCCGGCTCAACCCGCGGCAGTTCGAGGCCGACTTCTCCGCCTTCGCCGAGAAGCTGGCCGCAGACGTGCTGCCGAAGCTCGCGGAGGTGGCGTCGTTGCGGCCCCCGCCCCGGACGAAGAAGGCTGCTTCGCCTCGAGCGGAACCTTCCGCCGGCCCGTCTTCCGGAGAGGTCGGGCAACCGTTCGACTTCCTGCGGCGGCGGCTCGAGGAGCTGCGGCAGCCGGGCGACGCCAACCAGATTGCAGCCTTGATCATGAAGGTGGCGCGGGAGTTCTTCGAGCGCTCGATGCTCTTCGTTGTCAAGAACGATCAGGTCCGAGGGCTGGGGGGCTTCGGGCTCGCGCCCCGGGAGGAGACGCTGAACCTCGTGGCCCGGCAGATCTCGATTCCCCTCGCCGAACCCTCCGTCTTCCGTGAGATCGTGCAGAGCCGTCGGACGTTCACGGGCCCCCTGCCCTCGGACCGATGGGCGGGCCACCTGATCGGCAAGATCGGACGTTTCCAGTCCACCGAGATCGCACTCCTGCCCCTCCAGGCCCACCGGGAGACCATCGCGCTCCTCTTCGGCGACAACCCGGAGACCGGCCGAGGTGTCGCCGGGCTCGATGCCCTCGAGGTCTTCGTCCACCAGGCGGGCATCGCCCTCGAAAACGTCTTTCTCCAGAAGAAGCTCCAGTCCTTGCAGGACGGAGACGAGGCGAGAGGTTAGAATCGCGCCAGGCGAGGTTCTCTATGTCGACCGACGATCTCACCAAGAAGGGGCAGGACGTCCTCCAGATCGTGGCCAAGGCCAAGGAGTTCACGGAGGAGGTGCTGAAGGAGAACGAGCGGCTCCGCTACAAGCTCGCCTCCTTCGAGACCGCGGGCGCTGGCGCGGGCGCGGGCGCTGGCGCCGGCGGTGGAGCGGGCCAGGGCGACGAGCGCGTCCGGGACCTCCAGGGTCAGATCCGGACTCTCGAAGAGAAGCTGGCCGAGATCGAGGCCCGCTATCGCAAGGTCGAGGAGGAGAACCAGGAGTTCGCCGACCGCTACATCGAGATCGAGGAGCAGAACAACAACCTCGCCAACCTCTATGTGGCCTCCTACCAGCTCCACTCCACGCTCGACTTCAGCGAGGTCGTCCGGATCGTTCAGGAGATCGTCATCAACCTGATCGGTGCCGAGGTCTTCCACGTGCTGATGGTGAGCGAGAAGACGGGGCAGCTCGAGGTGGAGGCGTCCGAGGGTCAGACGCCCGGACGGACCTCCGTCCCCCTGGGAGAGGGCGAGATCGGCAAGGCGGCGGAGACCGGCGAGAACTTCTTCGCGGAGAGCGTCGCCCGCACCGACCCGAGCCCCTTCGAAGAGCCGATCGCGGTCATCCCGCTCAAGATCAAGGACTCGACCATCGGGGTCATCTCCATCAACAAGCTCCTGGTGCAGAAGACCCAGTTCACGAACATGGACTACGAGCTGTTCACCCTCCTCGCCGGCCACGCCGCCACGGCGATCTTCTCGGCCAAGCTCTACTCCTCATCCGCCCGGAAGCTGTCCACCCTCCAGGGCTTCCTGGACATGATCAAGCAGGGTAAGTAAGAGGGACCCCTCCCGCCCTCCGTCCGTCCCCAACCGGGACGGCTATACTGGTCGGCAGGAGGATTCCCCACGATGTCTCGACCCCGGACCCTCGGTGAGCTGAGGACGGCTGTTTCCGGCGACCGTATTTCCGTCAAGGAGGAGATGCGTCGCAACCTGCTGCGAAAGCTCGAGGGAAAGGAGCCGCTGTTCCCCGGGGTCCTCGGCTACGAGGACTCGGTCATCCCGCAGATCGCGAACGCCGTCCTCTCGAAGCACAACATGATCCTGCTGGGCCTGCGGGGCCAGGCGAAGAGCCGCCTGATGCGGAGCCTCACCGGACTTCTCGACCCCGAGATCCCGGCTGTGGCAGGATGCGAGCTCGGCGACGATCCCTTCCGCCCGCTGTGTCGGAGCTGTCGCGATCGGATCGCGAAGGACGGCGACGCCACGGCGATCGTGTGGCTGAAGCCGGACGATCGCTACGTCGAGAAGCTCGCCACGCCGGACGTGACCATCGCCGACATCATCGGCGACGTGGACCCGATCCGTGCGGCCCGTGGCGGCTTCGACCTCGCCAGCGAGCTCACCATGCACTACGGTCTTCTGCCTCGGGCGCATCGGGGCATCTTCGCCCTGAACGAGCTCCCGGACCTGGCGGGCCGCATCCAGGTGGGTCTGTTCAACATCCTTCAGGAGGGGGACGTGCAGATCAAGGGCTACCCGGTCCGTCTGCCCGTGGACGTCTGCATGGTCTTCACGGCCAACCCCGAGGACTACACGGCCCGGGGCAAGATCATCACTCCCCTCAAGGACCGGATCGGGAGCGAGATTCGCACCCACTACCCGACGACGCTCGAGCACGGCGTGGCGATCACGGCCCAGGAGGCCTGGACCGAGCGGGAGGCCGATCTCGTCCTCCCGCGATACGTGCGCGAAGTGGTCGAGGGCATCGCCTTTGCCGCCCGCCGCAACAAGAAGATCGACCGTCACAGCGGGGTCTCCCAGCGTCTTCCCATCAGCGCTTTGGAGAACGCGGTGAGCAACGCCGAGCGGCGGGCGCTCCGCGCCGGGGAGTCGCCCATCGTCCCCCGGATCTCCGACATCTACGCGGCGCTCCCCTCGCTGACCGGCAAATTCGAGCTCGAGTACGAAGGCGAGCTGATGGGCGCGGAGAACCTGGCCCGCGAGCTGATCCGCGAAGCGGCGGGAGAGGTCTTCTCCGTTCACATGGGGGCGGTGGAGCTCGGCCAGGTGGTTTCGTTCTTCGAGGGGGGTGGCACGCTCCGCATCCGCGAGGACTCGTCGTCTTCGGAGATCCT
>CAXMOH010000462.1:0-5910 GCA_964194855.1 uncultured Hyphomicrobium sp. | reverse complement strand
CGGCGGACCCCACAGGATCAGCGAGCGGAGCTGGTCCTGCTCGATGGCACGGCGGAGCGGGCGGCCCGGTCCGATCACCTCGTCCTGGCCCAGGATCTCGTCGAGGGCCCGGGGGCGCACGCGCTCCGCCAGCGGGGCGTCGGGCCGCGGCTCTTCGATCGGCGTGGGTCCGGCCTCGGGGAAGAGCGAGCCCGAGCTCTCGTCGCGTGAGCGGCCCATGCCCGCGAGCCTACCGCTCTCCGGCGGCCGGGGGAAAGCCCCGCTGGCGCGCCGCCTCGAACAGGAGAAGCCCGGCGGCCACAGCCACGTTCAGGCTCTCCACGGGTCGCGCGATGGGCACCCGAAGGCGCGCGTGCGCTCGCCGGACGACTTGTTGTGGGAGCCCGGCGCCCTCGCTGCCGAAGACCAGCGCCACGGCGGATCGGAGATCGGCCTGGTCGTAGCGCGTCTCGGCGTCCACCGTGGTGGCGAGGGCCGGGACCGCTCGATCCCCCAACCGGTCGAGAACGACGCCCACGGCGAGCCCCCGGACGAGGGGGAGGCGGAAGGCGGAGCCCATGGATCCGCGCAACGCCTTCCACGAGAAAGGGTCGGCGCACCCTTCGCACAGGTAGGCCCCACTCGCGCCCGCGGCCTCGGCCGTACGCAGGAGTCCGCCGAGGTTCCCAGGGTCCTGGATGCCCACCGCCACGACGATGAGCGGAGTTCCGTCGAACAGGCGCGCTTCGTCGAGCTCGGGGCGGACGGCGAGGGCGAGCACGCCCTGTGTCGTCTCGGCGTCCGAGACAGAAGCGAGGAGGCGCTTTGTGAGCCGGCGCACGGGGACGCCCCGCTTTCGAAGCGCGTCGAGGCTCTTCGCCGTCGCCGGGCGTTCCTCCGCCCCTGCCGCGACGGCCACGTCCACGATCCTGGCGCCCGCCGCCAGCGCCTCGTCGAGGAGCTTTGGTCCCTCCAGGAGGCACAGATCTCCCTCGGGAGCCACACCGCGCTTCTTCAGCGCCAGGAGGCGCTTGAAGAGCGGGTTGGCACGGCTCGTGACGATCTCTTCCGCGGGGGTCATCGGCGCAGGGTCGTGATAATATCATCGGACTTTTTCGTCGCCGGAAGCGGAGACACTCTCATGGTGCTCGAGATCAAGAAACGGCTCCAGGATGAGATCCAGACGCTCGAGACCGAGCTCAGGGTTCATCTTCCCAAGGAGATCCTGAAAGCACGCGAGCACGGTGACCTGCGTGAGAACGCGGAGTACAAGGCGGCGAAGGAGCGCCAGAGCTTCCTCGAGGCCCGGACGGCACAGCTTCACCGGCGCATGGCCGCCCTCAACATGGTGAACCTCGATCGCATCCCCCGGGACAAGGTGGGACTTGGCTCGACGGTCCACGTGCTCCAGGAGGACACCGGCGAGAAGAAGGTGTTCGAGATCGTGGTGCCCGAGGAGGCCGACCCGACGGTCGGCCGCATCTCACCCTCTTCGCCCATCGGGAAGTGCCTGCTCGGCCAGGAAGAAGGGGACTCGGTCGAGGTCAAGGTCCCTTCCGGAACGAGAGAGTACGAGATCATCAAGCTCGTCACGGTCCACGACCAGGTGAAGAACGAGAAGTAGGGGCTCCCGGCCCGTGCCTCGTCCGAGTCTCACCTTCGCGCTTCTCGAGCCCGACCCGAAGGAGCTCCTCGCTCGCGTTCCAGCCGGGCCCGGTGTGGGGCAGTTTCTCGGGCCCGGAGGGCGGAACCTGCTGCTGGGCCAGCCGGCAAACCTCCGGAAGTGGGCCAACGCCCACCTTGGCCTCGGACCGCCGCCCCCTGCCGGCCGGCGTCCCAGGACGAATCTCTCCGGCATCGCCACCTCACTCGGGTGGGCCCGGACCGTCACGTCCTTTGAGCAGCGGCTGAAGTACGAGCGCCTCTCCGCCCTTCTGGTTCCCCTCTCGGAGCGTCGCGACCTGAAGCCGCCGGCGTTTCTTCACATCGATCCCGGGGAGCGGTTCCCACGGGTGGGCGTCCGGGACACGGAGGAGGGCGTGGCGGGGCTCTTCGGTCCCTTCCGCAGCCGTCGGGCGGCCGAGAAGGCGCTGGACCTCGTGAACCATCTTTTTGCGCTGCGCCCCTGCGATTTCGTCTTCGAGCCCGACCCGGCGCTGCCCGTTGGTCTCGGGTGCCTCTACGCACAGGTGGAGTCTTGTTCTGCGCCGTGTCTTTCCCGGGTGGGAGAGGAGGAGTACAGGGTCATCGCAGAGCGGGCCGCCAGGTGGCTGGGCAGGCCCGAGTCGAGGAGCGACGCCCCGGAAGCCGTGCCGGCCACTGTCACGGGTGCCGAAGGAGCCCTGGCGGTCGTAGTGAGCGTGGGCCGCCAGGAGGTGGGTCTCTACCCGGTGCGCGAGGGCCGGGTGCTCGACACCGCGGCGCGGGTGAGCTCTGCAGAACAGATCGATGCGTTGGTCGCCGGCCTCCAGTGGCCGGTCGCAGAGGGACCGGACGACTGGCCGTGGCTCGCGGCGTGGCTTGCCAGCGCCAGGGGGCGTGGCTCGTACGTTCCCGTTCTCGAGCCCAGCGACCGCACCGCGCTCGCCGAAGCTGTGCGCAGGGCCCTGCCCGAGCGCTTCGCCCGCCCGTCGCCCGGTGGTAACGTAGGGGCCTCGCGGGGGGAGACTTGAGGGACTATTCGCCGAAGCGGCGCACGGCGCTCGTCTTCACCGGAAGCGGCACGACCGGGGCCTACCATGCCGGGGTCCTCAAGGCTCTGGACGAGAGCGGCGTCAAGATCGACGTCGTCGTCGGCTCGGGGGTGGGCACGGTGGCCGCGGCCTACGCCGCCGTCATGGGTGGCTCCCGACTCTACGGCAAGGACGGCTTCTGGCACGAGACGGGCTGGAGCTCTTTCTACCGTCTTCGCCCGGCGTTGCGCGTCGCCTTGATCCTGCTCGGGACGTCTTTCGCGGTCGTTGCCCTTCCCCTGCTGGCGGGTCTCCTCGTCGGGCTTCTTTTTCCTCTCGTCCTCATCGTCGACCTCATGGCCCCGGGTGCGGCGTCCAGTCTCATCGAACGCCTCTCGATGGCGCCGGAGGCGCTGAGCAGCTCGTACCTGGCCGCGCAGGCGGTGCCGGTCTTCGGACTGGCCATCCTCGCGGCGGTGGTGATGGCGACCCTCTTCCTGCGCGACCGGCGCCGCCTCCCGGAGGCCTTCGAGTCGCTGCTGGATGCGCGCCCCGGGCTCTCCCGCCTGCGCAAGGGCCTGTGGGAGATTGCCCGGGGAGCGGCGCTGTCGGGCGGACCTCCTTCCGCAGCGGAGCTGGGGCGGCGCTACGCGGCGCTCCTGGCCGAGAACCTCGGCGAACCGGGCTTTCGCGAGCTCGTCCTGCGGACGGCCGATCTGGATCGCGGTGACGCCCTGACCTTCGTCCTGCTCGGGGAGACCTCGAGCATGGACGACGAGGGGCAGCCCCTGTTTGCGCCGGGCCTGGAGGATGCCGTGGATCTGCGCGCACCCGGACACGATGCCCTCTTCTTCGACGCCGTGGCCACGGGCTTGCTCTGCCCCATGGCGATGCCCCTGCAGCGCGTGTCGTTTCCCAAGGGGGGAGTACACGGTGGCGAGACGCACCGCTTGACCGACGCCACCTTCGTGCCCGGTGCCGGAATCGCCGAAGCCCTGGCCGCAGGGGCCGAACAGGTCATCGTCGTGACCGGCGTCCCCGAGACCGCAGCCCCCCTCGCCCGGCGCCGCGGTCCTCGCGCGCGCCTGGACGCCACGGTTCGCTCCCTCGAGCGGCAGGCGACCCGAGAGCTCGGCGAGGCGGAGCGGCTGAACCGGATCGTCAGCACCCTGGGCCACCGCGACAGCGACGGCCGGGGAGCGTGGGAAGATCCCGCCACCGGACGCGTCTACCGCGAGGTGGATGTCTGGGTCGTCCGACCCGAGCGCCGGGCCATTGGCCCCATGGAGTTCGACGGTGCCCGCGACCCCGCCACCGAGGTGGTGCAGACGACCGACGACCTCCTCGAGCAGGGATGGCGCGACGCCTACCGCCAGTTCGTCGAGCCGGTGGTGGGGCAGGCCTCGCTGCCGGAGCGCGAAGAGGGCAAGTACAGCGATACACAGCCCGTCGGGCTGTAGAACGAGACAGAGACCTCGCCCGCCCCGACACGATGTTTCCCGCGACCCAGCAGAAGATCGTCACCCTCGGGCTCCTGGCGCTCGGTGTCTACTTCACCGTCCAGCTCATCCGTGGGCTCTGGGGCTACCAGCGCTATCGCCGGGTCCGGCCCACGGCGGTCGCCACCTGGGCCGCGCCCCGCCAGGCCCAGGCCGTCTGGCTCATGGCCCTCGGAGTCGTGGGCGGGGGGCTGGCTCTCCTCAACGCCTGGCTCCAGCGTCCGCTGTACCACGTGTACGGGCTCGCCGTGATGGGGGCGTACTTCCTGGTGATGGTCCCCCTGGCGACGCGAATTCGCCTGGGTCTCTACGAGGAGGGGATCTGGGCGGATGCGGGCTTCATCCGATGGGAGGAGATCGGGCGGATCGCCTTCGTCGAGACCCCCGAGATCCTGGTCCTGCTCATTCCCCGCCGCGGCAGCGGATCGTTTCGCCTACCGGTTCCACCCACGGAGTATGGGGGAGTCCGCAAGCTGCTCGCAGAGAAGGTGCGCGACGGCGCCCTGAGCCTGGATCCGGAGATCCTGGGGCTGTAGAGACGTCGCCCGGCACGGTTTTGCCTCTCTTGACACCCGGCGTCAGGCGGGCGGGTTATCTTGGTTGGTCATGCATTCACGGATCGGAGTCCTCGTTGCCTCGAGTCTGCTTGCTGCGGTTGGAACGGCCCAGGCGGCCCCTCGCGTGCGGCACGTCAAGGTCACGCTCGTCGCAGAGACGGATTCCATTCAGCCTGGACAGACGCTCGTCGCCGGCCTTCGGCTCCAGATGGATGCGGGTTGGCACACGTACTGGCGCAACCCCGGCGACGCGGGCCTGCCCAGCAAGGCCAAGTGGGAGCTGCCGGAGGGTTTCGTGGCCGGAGAGCTCCAGTGGCCTCGCCCGATCCGATTCAACACCGGCCCCCTGGTGAGCTATGGCTACGAGCACGAGGTGCTGTTGCCGGTGGAGATCCAGGTGCCGGCGACGCTCTCTTCGAACGAAGTGCGCCTCACTGCCCGGGTGAGTTGGCTGGAGTGCGAGGAGGTCTGCCTGCCTGGGAAGGCGGACCTTGCGCTGACCCTGCCCGTTCGGACGAACCCGGCCCCGGGACCGGCGGCCCCTCTCTTCGAGAAGACGAGGGCGCAGATGCCCAGGAAGGATCCGGCCTGGGGTGCGTCTGCAACCTCGGGCGAGGGATCCATCGCCCTCGCGGTGAAGCCCCCTCGAGGCACGACACTGGAAGAGGCCTACTTCTTCCCCGTCACCCGTCGGGTGATCGACTACTCCAAGCCCCAGGCGCTTCACCCGTTCGATGGCGGTTATCGTCTCGAGCTCCCGCGCCATCCCAGGGGCAAGACCGTCGAAAAGCTCGAAGGAGTCCTCGTCGGTCGCACGGCGAAGGGCACCGCAACTCTTCAGGTCGACGTGACGCTCGGCGCGTGGTCTGGCGGTGTCGGTCGGCTCAAGGACGGAGATCGGCCAGGCTCTCGCTGAGCCGGTCCCAGGGCGGCTCGGAGAGCGTCCACTCCATGCGAAAGACAGGGACGCGAGAGACGGTGTCGGCCGCAACGGCCAGCGCCCGCGACCACAGAGGCGGCCCCAGCGGAACCGGGAGTGCTCCGACGAGGCGGCGCACGGCCTCCATCGGCTCGAGCCGGCTCAGCCGATAGGACGGGCCGCGGTCCAGGGCAACCAGTGCCGCCAGAGGAGCCCCGATCGCCCCGCCCGATCCCCGCCCCTCTCCCCAAAACCCCGAACGGACGAGCCAGGGCGGGTCCTGT
>CAXMOH010000461.1:0-5789 GCA_964194855.1 uncultured Hyphomicrobium sp. | reverse complement strand
CGCGGCGAGGGCCTATCTCACCACGATCGAGATCATCCAGCGCTGAGGCGCTGAGGAGAGGCGGGGGCCACGGGGTTGGCGACAGGACTCCTCGCGAGGCACCGTGGCTGACAGCCGACTCGACGAGCTACGGCGGCGGCTGGAGAAGGACCCGGCGTCGCGCCTCTTCGCGCAGCTTGCGGAGCAGCTGCGGAAGGAGGGCGAGCTCGAGGAGGCGATCGGGGTCGCCCGCGCCGGCCTGGAGAAGCATCCGAACTACCCTTCGGCCCGCCTGACCCTGGGGCGGGCGCTGCTCGATTCCGGGGACCCAACGGCGGCTCGAGCGGAGCTGGACGCGGCGGTTCAGGGGGCTCCCGACAACATTCTTGCGAGCCGGCTGCTGGGTGAGGCACTGGAGACACTCGGCGAGCTGAAGGCCGCGGTGGAGCAACTCCGCGCCACCCTTGTGATGGCCCCCGGGGACTCCCAGATCGAGGCCCGGATCAAAGCGATCGAGGAGCAGCTTGCCAGGCCCGCCGTGCCCCCATCGCCCCCGCCGGATGCGGCGCAACAGGGCCACACGAAGCCGATGATGGCCGTGACCCTGAACGAGGGGGCTGGAGGCAGCGAGGCTGCGGGGCGTCCAAAGGGCGAAGCGCCGGCCCCACCTGCAGGCGCGCCCACTGGCGACGAGGGGGAGGAGGAGGACGAAGAGGGCGGCCTTCCTCCTACGATCCGAATCCGCATGCCCGGCGACCCGCTGGGGGCTGGTCGAGCACCGATGCCACCGATTCCGGGCTCCTCCGACGGAGTAGACGGAGAGGGCGCCGGGGGCAACAACGCAACACCGGAGGCGTCGGTGCCGGAAGCGACCCTTCGCCCGGCAGGGAAGGCGACAGACGAGGAACCGCCCCCGGGCAGCGACTCGGAGTCGCCCGCCCAGGCCGCTCCGAACGTCCCCGCAGAGATGGCCGAGGTGGCGAGCGCTGACGAAGGCGCTGCGGGCCCCAGCGATCAAGCGCCCACCTTGCCCGGGTCGAGCGCCGCCGAGTATGCCGGAGCCGACGAACCGCCACCCACGGTGCCGCCTGGGCTGGTCACGACGCCGGACGGGGTCGGCGCCCGGCCCGAGGCGGTGAAGCCGGAGGGAGGGGCTGCGATCCATGAGGTGGTCCCCGGCACCGGCACCGGGTCCCTCGACTTCGTGACCGCTGAGGGTGCTCGGGAGGCCGGAGGCGACGTTACAAAACCGCCCCTGGCTCCCGGCGTCGAGGACATCACGACCCCGCCAGTCCCTGCGGAGAGTCCAGAGAGCACGAGGGTGCCGCTTCCCCCGGAGCCCGCTGCGCCACCGCCCGTGGGAGCGGAAGCTCTTGCGGGAACCGAAGGCGTGGGGGAGGGCGGGGGGCAGCCGCTGTCCTCAGCCACCCTGGCGGAGCTCTACCTCGAGCAGGGGCTTCTCGAGCGGGCGATCGAAGTCTACCGGAAAGTGCTCGAAGGGGAGCCGGCGAACGACGGCGCCCGCGCCCGCCTGGCGGAGCTCGAGGCTTCCTTGCAGGCGTCCGCCGAGGAGGCCCCGACGCCTGCTGGAGAGGTGGGGGACGAGCGCGCCGCGAAGCGCAAGGCGCTGGAGCGGACGATCGGGCGGCTCGAGGCGCTCCTCGCGATCGTGCAGCGGAGGTAGCGGTGGCCACGTTCGCAGACGCTCTCAAGGGAATCGCGAGCCGGGTGCCGGAGGCCGAGGTACTCATGATCATCGGGACCGACGGCATCCCCATCGACAAGCTGACCGTGCGCCCGAACGCCGACGTCGAGGCGGTGGCGGCGGAGCACACCACGCTCCTGCGGGCCAGCGTCTCGTCAGCTGCGGACACCGGCCTTGGGGCGCTCCAGGAGCTGGCGGTGGTCACGGACCGCATGACGACGCTCCTCGTGGCCATCACCCCGGAGTATTTCCTCTTCGCCGCGTTGAGCCCCGGGGCGTTGGTCGGGAGGGCCCGTCTGGCCCTGCGACTCGCAGGTCTCAGCCTCCGCAAGGAGTTCGACTAGCCCACGGCGGGCGATTCTTGACAAGGTCCGGGCCGGCGCAAATAATGCTTGCTCTTCGAGATACGCCCGTCAGGGCCGCGCAAGGAGGCCGCGTGGATCTTTCCGAGCTCAAGGACATACTCCGCATCCTGGAAGCGCAGGACGTCACCGAGTTCGAGCTCGAGCAGGACGGCGTGAAGCTCCGGATCCGCCGCTCCGTCGGGAGCGCCGCTCCCCCCACGGTGTCCATTCACCCCTCGGCACCGAGCCCGGAGACGGCGCCCTCGCCGCGCTCGACCCCTGGTCCAACGCTCTCAACAGCCGGATCCTCCTCGGCCGCACCGGAGGAGCAAGCGGCGGCGGAGGGCCTCGTCGAGGATGAGACGGCAACCGAAGGCGCCCCCCTCCCGAGCCCGATCGTGGGGACGTTCTATCGGGCCTCCGACCCGAACTCGCCCCCCTTCGTCAACATCGGGGATCGCGTGCAGGTCGGTCAAGTCCTGTGCATCATCGAAGCCATGAAGCTCATGAACGAGATCGAGGCGGAGATGGCTGGGGAGATCGTGAAGATCCACCCCGAAAACGGACAGCCCGTGCAGTACGGGGACTCGCTCTTCACCATCCGGCCGTCCTGAGGCCGCGGATCTCCGTCCCGAGACGATGTTCAAGAAGGTCCTGATCGCCAACCGTGGAGAGATAGCCCTCCGTGTCCTCTGGGCGTGCAAGGAGCTGGGCCTGAAGACCGTCGCGGTCTACTCCGAGGCGGATGCTCACAGCCTTCACGTCCGCTACGCCGATGAAGCCGTCTGCATCGGCCCCCCGAGGAACATCGATTCGTACCTCAACATTCCGGCGATCATCAGCGCCGCCGAGATCACCGGGGCCGATGCGGTCCACCCGGGTTACGGGTTCTTGTCGGAGTCGGCGTATCTGGCCGAGATCTGCGAGGCCTGCAACCTGAAGTTCATCGGACCCGGACCGCAGGCGATTCGCCTGATGGGGGATAAGAGCCGCGCGAAGAAGGCCATGGTGAAGGCGGGGGTCCCGGTGGTGCCGGGGTCGAAGGGGATCCTCGAGGACGAGGAGGCCGCAGTGCGGATCTCCCGGGACATCGGCTTCCCGGTGATCCTGAAGGCGTCGGCTGGTGGCGGTGGCCGCGGCATGCGGATGGTGCGGGAGCCCGGAGACGTCGCGCAGGCCTATCGGGCGGCCCAGGCCGAGTCCGAGGCTGCCTTCGGGGTTCCCGACATCTACGTCGAGAAATTCGTGGACGGACCTCGGCACATCGAGGTCCAGGTGATGGCGGACAGCAAGGGCAACGTCGTTCACCTGGGGGAGCGCGAGTGCTCGATCCAGCGTCGGCACCAGAAGATCCTGGAGGAGGCGCCTTCGACGATCGTGACTCCCAGGCTGCGCAAGAAGATGGGGAAGACCGCCGTCGACGCGGCCGCGGCGCTGCAGTACGTCAACGCCGGCACCATCGAGTTCCTCCTCGACGGCGACGGCCACTACTACTTCATGGAGATGAACACCCGCATCCAGGTGGAGCACGGCGTGACCGAGCTTGTGACGGGTCGAGATCTGGTCAAGGAGCAGATCCTGGTGGCCGCGGGTGAGCAGCTCTCGTTCAGCCAGAAGGACATCCGAATCGAAGGCCACGCGATCGAGTGCCGAATCAACGCGGAGGATCCCGTCACGTTCGTTCCCTCCCCGGGAACGATTCGGCATTTTCACCAGCCCGGCGGCCCCGGGGTGCGGGTCGACACCTTCGCACACGAGGGGTGCGAGATCTCACCGTACTACGACAGCTTGATCGCCAAGGTGATGGCACACGGACGCACCCGCCCCGAGGCCATCGCCCGGATGAAGCGGTGCCTCGAGATGATGGTCGTCGAGGGGATCAATACCAACATCGCCCTGCACCAGCGCATCCTCGACGAGCCCGACTTCGTCGAGGGCCGGATCGACACCCGTTTCATGGAGCGCTTCGTGGTCCCCAAGAAGGCGCCTGTGGCTTCGTGAACCGCGGGGTGCCCCGAGAGCCCTCCGCGCCTGGCCGTGGGTGGGGCCGGTGGCTGCCCGCGCTGCTGGTCCCCGTCGCTCTTCTCCCCGACCTTGCCGCGGCCCTCCCGCTGCGGACGTATTTCTTTCGCGACTTCACGGCAACCTTCTACCCCCTGCGGCTGTTCGCGGCGCGGGAGCTTCGGGAGGGTCGCTTCCCGGTCTGGAACCCCTTCATCTTCGAGGGATCCTTCCAGGTGCCGGCCCTGTACCCCCCCGACCTCCTGCACGTGCTCTGGCTGAGCCCGGTGTGGTTCTCGTGGCTGCTGACCCTGCACCTGCCCCTGGCCGCCCTCGGGGCGTGGTGGCTGGCCAGGGAGGTCGGTGCCTCGCGGGAGGGGGCGCTTCTGGCGGGCGCCCTCTACGCGCTCGGTGGCCTGGCGCTCTCGACGCTGAACCTCTACGTGTTCCTCCAGGCGCTGGCGCTCGCCCCGCTCGTGGTCGGGTTACTGCGGCGGGCGGCCCTCGAAGGGGGCCGTCGCGTGGTCGAGGCCGGCGCGGGTCTCGCGCTCGCCCTCTCGACGCTCACGGTGGAATTCGTGGGCCAGGCGGTGCTTCTCGGCACGGTGCTCGGTCTGTTGCAGGGCAACCTCCGCGCGAGCGGGCGGCGTCTCATGGTCACCATGGCCCTCGGGATCGGCCTTGCCGGGCTCCCCCTCGCCATGACCCTCGGCCTCCTGCCCGAGACCGTGCGGGGGACCGGGTTCGCGGCGGAGGTGAGCCTCGGCAATGCCGTGCACCCGGCTGTTCTTCTTCAAACGATCCTGCCCAACCTCTTCGGAGTTCCCCAGGCGCCGGCCGAGGCCTGGTGGGGCGGCCGTTTCTTCAGCAAGGGTTTGCCCTACTTCCTGAGCCTGTACATGGGGCCCCTCGGGCTGGCGGTGGCTGCGGTGGGCTTCGGCGAGATGGGCCGCAGGCTGCGCCTGGCTCTGTTGGGCCTGGGTGCCGTGGGGCTGTGGTACGCACTGGGAGAGGCGGGCGGCCTCGCCACTCTGTTGGCGCATCTTCCCCTGGCGGACGCGTTCCGCTTTCCGAGCAAGGCCCTGCTCTTGCCCTACCTGTCGGTGACCCTCGCCGCCGGCTTCGGCGTCGACGCGCTGCGGCGAGACGCCCACGCGTGGGGGCGGCTGGCGGCCGCCGCCGGAGCAGCTGCCGCGGTGGCGGTTCTGGTGGCCGTGGGCTTGGCCATGGCGACGCCCGGCGTCGTCGTCTGGACGGGCGTCGTCCGCGGCTTCTGGCCCCGTCTGGTGGAGGTGGTGTTTCGTGATTCGGCGTTCGTCGTGACGCTGGCCGTTGCCGGCGGCGGGCTGGCCCTCGCCACTCGGCGACGCCGTCTCGGTCTCGGCGTCGCCACGGCCCTGCTGTCGGCCCTGGTGGTCGCCGACCTGGTGCGCGCCGGTGCGGGGCTCAACCCCCAGGTTCGAGCCTCGTTCTACGACCCGTTGCCCGAGATGCAGGCGCTGCATCTCCAGGGCCCCGAGGGGGGGCGGCTCTTCTCTTTCGGCCTGGACCAGAGCCCGGCGTTCGCCGAGTTTCTTTCCCGGGGAGAGCCCGGGCTGACTCTCACCGGGACGTACGTGAGCCGGCAGAGTCTCGCTCCCTACAGCAACGTCCTCGATCGGGTGGAGACGCCGGAGGCGACGGACCTCACGGCTTTCGTGCCCCGGGCACGGGAGCTGGGACCTGCGAACTACGCCCCGGGCGATGTGGGCCGCCTCGTG
>CAXMOH010000460.1:0-3117 GCA_964194855.1 uncultured Hyphomicrobium sp. | reverse complement strand
GGGCTACCGGCCGCAGTTCTACTTCCGGACGACGGACGTGACGGGAGTGGCCACGCTGCCCGAAGGTGTGGAGATGGTGATGCCGGGTGACAACACCCAGATGGACATCGACCTGATCACGAACATCGCGATGGAGCAGGGCCTTCGCTTCGCGATCCGCGAAGGCGGTCGAACCGTCGGCGCCGGCACCGTCACCGAGATACTGGAATAATGGCCGCAACGAGGACGCAGATCTGATGATGATCAACGAAAAGATTCGGATCCGGTTGAAGGCGTACGACTACCGGATCCTCGACCAGTCCACCGGCGAGATCGTGGACACCGCGCGACGCACCGGTGCGCGTGTGGCAGGTCCCATTCCGCTTCCCACGATCAAGAACCGCTGGACGGTGAACCGATCGCCCCACGTGGACAAGAAGAGCCGCGAGCAGTTCGAGATCAGGACTCACCGCCGGCTGATGGACATCTTCGAGCCCACGCCCCAGACGGTCGACGCGCTGATGAAGCTCGACCTGCCCGCGGGAGTGGACGTGGAGATCAAGGCTTTCGGTAAGGAGCATGCTGCCAAGTAAAGCGACAGAGGTTGACGTTCCAGGGGCGACACCGCCGGACGGTGACCCCGCAGGGTTCAACGACCTCGAAAGATCGCCGAGAGGATCACGAAAACCATGTCGGTCCAGGGAATCATAGGAAAGAAAATCGGAATGACCCAGGTCTTCGCGGACGACGGGCGCGCGTTTCCCGTCACCGTCATCGAAGCCGGGCCGTGCGTCGTCGTGCAGCGGAAGTCGAAGGACCGTGACGGCTACGCCGCGGTGCAACTCGGCCTCGTCGAGTCGCGAAAGACGAAGCGCATCACCAAGCCCATGAAGGGGCACTTCGAAAAGGCTGGCCTCCCTCCCTGCCGGGTTCTTCGCGAGTTTCCGGTTGCCGAGGACGCGGAGGCCGCGGTCGGCGACAAGATCTCGGTGGAGCTCTTCGCCCCCGGAGACAAGATCACGGTCGTTGGAACCAGCAAGGGCCGTGGCTTCCAGGGCGTCATGAAGCGGCACAACTTCGCTGGTGGCAAGGCCACCCACGGATCGATGTTCCATCGCGCTCCAGGGTCGATCGGCCAGTCCGCGTACCCCTCCCGGGTCATCAAGGGGATGAAGAGTCCCGGGCACATGGGGAGCGATCGGGTCACCGTCAAGAACCTCCAGGTCGTCCGCGTGGATGCCGCCAACAACTTGCTGATCGTGCGCGGCTCGGTGCCGGGCGCGGGCGGCTCGTTCGTCGTGATCAGGAAGAAGTAGCCATGCCTGAGAGGAAGGACAAGAAAGACAAGTCCAAAGCACGAGAGGAGAAGCCGGTTTCTCCGAAGGTGCCGGTCTTGAACAGCGACAACGAGGCCGTCAGGGAGATTCAGCTCTCCCCCTCGGTCTTCGGGGGCCGCGTGAACGCCCACCTCGTGTACGAGGCGGTCAAGCAGTACCGGGCCGGGGGACGCGCCGGAACCCACAAGACCAAGACCCGTGGGCTCGTGGCCGGCTCGGGGCGCAAGCCCTGGCGCCAAAAGGGCACCGGCCGCGCCCGGGTCGGCGAGGTTCGGACCCCGCTCTGGCGCAAGGGCGGCACGGTGTTCGGTCCGCAGCCGCGCGACTACTCGTACTCGATGCCCAAGAAGGCCCGGGCCGCGGCGCTTCGTTCCGCCCTGGCTCAGCGCCTGCAGGATGGGGCCCTCACCGTCGTCGAGGGCTTCGCGGTTGAGACCCCGAAGACGAAAGTGCTCAAGGGGCTCCTGGAGAAGCTGGGTGTTTTCGACAAGGCCAAAGGCAAGAGCGGGAGCAGGGCGGTGATCGTCGAGCACGAGCCTGCCGAGGCGCTGGTGCTCTCCAGCCGCAACCTGGCTGGCGTCCAGGTGATCTCCGATTCTCACCTCAACGCCTACCACGCATTGGACTGCGCCCACCTCCTGATGTCCCAGGAGGCGGTCGAGAAGCTCGAAGAACGCCTGACGCCGGAGCCGCGGGGGTAGGGCGATGAAGAACATCTACGAGGTCATCCGACGACCCCTCATCACGGAGAAGGCCGCCATCCAGAAGGAGACACAGCACACGGTCTGCTTCGAGGTGCACCGTGACGCGACCAAGCCCGAGATCAAGAAGGCGGTCGAGGCCCTGTTCGAGACCAAGGTCGCCAACGTCCGGGTCGCCCGGGTGCACGGGAAGGTGAAGCGGCAGGGCCGTTTCGTGGGCCAGCGCCCGGACTGGAAGAAGGCCTGGGTCGTTCTGAAGAAGGACCAGAAGATGATCGAGTTCTTCGATCAGGCCTGAGACGAGCGGATAGGAAACCATGCCACTCAAGCAGTACAAACCCACATCTCCCGGACGCCGCTTCATGTCGTCGCCCGACTTCTCGGGCCTGACGAAGAAGAAGCCCGAGCGCTCCCTCATCAAGCCGCTCCACAAGAGCGGGGGGCGGAACAGCCTGGGTCACACGACCATCTGGTTTCGTGGCGGGGGCCACAAGCGTCGCTATCGGGTGATCGACTTCCGGCGGGACAAGGCGAACATCCCCGCCAGGGTCGCGGCCATCGAATACGATCCAAACCGCTCCGCCCGGATCGCCCTGCTGCACTACATCGACGGCGAGAAACGCTACATCCTCGCCCCCGAAGGAGTGAACGTGGGGCAGACCGTCCTGAGCGGAGAGGGCGCCGACATTCTTCCCGGCAACAGCCTGCCGCTGAGCGCGATCCCTTCGGGGACCATGCTCCACAACCTGGAGCTCCGCCGCGGCAAGGGAGGCCAGCTCGTCCGCAGCGCCGGAGGCGCCGCGCAGCTCGTGGCGAAGGAGGGGGACTGGGCGCTGGTCAAGCTCCCTTCCGGAGAGGTCCGGCGGATCCCGGTGGACTGCAGCGCCACCGTGGGTCAGGTCGGCAACATTGACCACAAGAACGTGAATCTGGGCAAGGCTGGAAGCAGGCGGTGGCGTGGCCGCCGCCCGCACAACCGAGGCGTTTCCATGAACCCCATCGACCATCCGCACGGGGGCGGCGAGGGCCGGACCTCCGGTGGTCGTCACCCCGTGACGCCCTGGGGGAAGCCGACCAAGGGCGCCAAGACGCGGAACAAC
>CAXMOH010000459.1:0-5420 GCA_964194855.1 uncultured Hyphomicrobium sp. | reverse complement strand
CTGGCAGGCGTCTACGCCGGCTTCATCCAGGCAGGCGTCGGGTTCTTCATCCTGGCGCTCACCACCGTGGCTGGTCTCGATCTCGTGCGAGGCAACGCGGTGAAGGTCCTGGTCATCCTCGGGACCACGCTCCTCTCGCTGGCCCTGTTCGCCTGGGCGGGCAAGGTCCAGTGGGTGCCGGGGCTGGCGCTGGCGGTCGGGAGCTTCGCGGGCAGCCTCGTCGGGGTCCGCCTCACGGTCCTCAAGGGGCACGGGTGGGTGCGAGGTGTGGTGACGATCGCGATCGTCGTCTTCGCGGTCAAGCTCTGGCTCGGCTGAGGGCAGACCTGACCCCCGCTCGGGCTATCATCGGGCGTGGTTCTGACGCCCCGACGCGTTCGCGCTGCCCGTCTCATCGCGGCCATCGTCGACCTTTCCCAGATTGCCCTTCTCCCCACGTTCTTTCCCGCCTCCGTGTCCGGGGCCAACAACGTCATCGACCTCGTGGCCGCGGTGGTGCTGATCGCCCTGGCGGGCTGGCACTGGGCGTTCCTGCCCACGTTTCTGATCGAGATGATCCCGATGGCCGAGCTGGCGCCCACCTGGAGCCTTGCGGTTTATCTCGCGACCAGGGGGCACAGCGACGAGGATGTCGCCGTCTCCGATGTCACCCCGCCGCCCGCGGCTCTCCCCCCGGGAGATCAGACGCCCCGGTCGTCCTCAGGCTCGTAGGCCAGGCCGATTCGGTAGAGGCCGGGGGGCAGGTCCAGCTTGACGTTGCCAAGCCTGTCGAGGCGCAGGTCGCGTTTCTCGCCGGACTCATCCTCAGCGATGTGGACCACGATGTCGCTCAGGATGGGGATGTCCGGCAGCTCGAGCTGGAGGTAGCGCCGCTTCTCACCGTCGGGCCCCTCCTCGTCGAAGATGTGGACGGGTCCGAACTCGGCGAGCGCCGCGACGTCCTCGGGAAGACGGAGCTGCGGCGTCGAGTAGCCCAGCGTCTCCTTGATGTAGACCTGCAGGGCGACCTCCACCTCCATGAGGCGGAAGAGAGACCGGGCCACCCGGTTCTTGCGCAGGATCGCCAGGAGCGGCGTGGCCACGACGTCCTTGGCCATGGCGTATTCGCCGCCGGCAATGAGCGTGACGAGCTGATCGAGGCTACGAAAGAGGAGGTCGCTCTCCGCCGGCGCCAGGCGCACGCTCGCCACCTCGAGGAGGAGCGTCTCGAGCTGCCTGAGCGCGAGCTGGCCCTCCTCACGGCGGCTACTGCGTCCGCCGAAGTCTTCCCAGGCCATCTGCAGCAAGTTCGGCGCCAGACGGAAGAACGTGGCCTTGACCTCGCGCGCCGGCTCGGCCCGAAGCGTGGGCACGAGGGCCTGGAAGAAGACGACGAAGCTCTCGACGGCCTGGGCTGAATCAGCCCTGGGGCTGCGTCGGCAGGATTCGATCATCCCGTTGCAGCGCTCGTTCAGGAGCGCCGGCGACAGAGCGAGGAACGCCCCTTCGGTGAGAGGCTGATCATCGGATCCGATTCGAAAGGCGTCGAGGGCTTCCCGAAGGCCGGGATCCGCCGCAAACGCCTGCCCGGACGACGTGGCCGCCATGCCAGAGTCCACGACGATCCCCTCGAGCTCCGAGAGAAACTCCGGGTCGAAGACGTCGCCCTTGCGTGCCGGGTTCGAGATTTCGAGTCCTCCTTGCCTGGGGCCAGGGAGCAGCCTCTCCGGGCCGCCAGGGCCGACTCCCTTTCCAATGAGTCTATTCTTCGCCGGCCTGCGGGGCAACGAAGTTGGCTAGCGCCTCGGGCCATCTGGCGCGTACACTGGCGATTCTCATGACGGCAAAGCGGTTTCTGCGTCACGCTTCACAGATCCTGCCCGGGCTCCTGGCGCTGGGACTGCTTGCGTTCACCCTGCGCTCGGCGGACCTGGGCCGGGCGCTGGAGCTCGTGAAGGCCCTCGGGTGGAAGATCCCCCTGCTCCTCCTGCCCACCCTCGTGGCCACGTTGTCGGAGACGCTAGGGTGGTGGCTCGCCTTCTCCCGCCTGGGCAAGCGACCCCGCTTCCGTTCGCTCCTCGCGGTCCGGATGATGACCGACGCCGTCATGCTCGGCCTCCCTTCCGGGGCCCTCATCTCCGAGTCGCTTCAGCCCTACCTCCTGAAGCGCCGGTGCGGCGTGCCTTTCGAGATCGGGATCATCGCGGGGTTCGGTCGCAAGTTCTTGGTGGTCCTGTCCCACGGCCTCTTCCTGGGTCTCTCCGTACTCCTCGCGTGGCCGCTCCTCCAGCGGGCCTCGCGGGCCCTGATCGGGCGAGGGGGCCTACCGCTCCTGCTGCTGGCGGCGGCGGGAGTCCTCGTGGTCGTGGCCGCGGCGTCGGTGGCACTTGGCGTCCACGGACGGATGGCCGACAAGGTGCAACGGGGCCTCAACAGGTTCGGCGGGCGGTGGCTCGGGACCTGGCTCGAGCGAAACGCCGTGAGCTTCCAGGCCGCCGACGCGCACCTGGCCGATTTCTTCACACGGCGGCCGGCGGGGCTGATCCTTCCGGTGGTCGCCTACCTGTTCACGTGGGCGGCGCGCACCATGGAGACGCTCATCTTCCTGCGCCTGTTGGGCGTCAACATCGCCTTCTCGGCGGCGATGGTGATCGAGTCGTCGCTCATCCTCGTACGCTCCCTGGCTGTTCCGGTTCCCGCCGGCCTCGGGGTCCAGGACGCAGGGTACGTTCTCTGTCTCAAGGGGCTGGGCGTTGCGGATGCAGTGACCGTCGGCGCGGCGTTCGTCCTGCTCAAGCGAGGCAAGGACCTGTTCTGGATTGCGTTCGGCTACCTGCTGCTCGCCCTGGGGCACGACCGCACGGGCGATCCCAGGGCGGACGGGCCGCCGAGCGCCGAGTCGGCCGCGCCGCCCCCGTCCCGCTAGCCGGCCGGCTCCGGCCCTTCTTCTGCCCCCTCGGAGCGACGGAAAGCACGGATGTCGACAACGGTGGCGCGGCGTGCCTCATCCTCGCCGGCACTCTCGACGCCCTCGGTGGCCCCCGTTTCGTCCGGAGCCTCGTCCTGGCCCGCCTTCACGACCCTGGCCTCTCCGGGGCGATCGAAACGGAGGCCGAACTCGGCGGAGGGGTCGGTAAAGGCGGTGAGAGCCGCGTAGGGCACGTGGAGCCGCTCGGGCGCGCCCCCAAAGCGGAGGGTGACGGAGAAGGCATCGTCGCCCACCGCCAGATCCCAGTACTGGTGCTGCAGCACGATCGTCATCTCCTCCGGGTGGCGGGCTCGGACCGAGGGCGACACCGAGACGCCCGGGGCACCCGTTCGGAACGACACGTAGAAGTGGTGCTCCCCGGGGAGACCCTCGCGCGCCGCCAGACGGAGCGCCTGACGCGGCACGTCGAGGAGGGCCTCGCGAACCATCCGTGCATAGTCGAGCGGATCGTCCGACATCACCTCTATTCTAGCCTTGTCTCTCCCACTTCTTCGTGCTTCACTCGTTCGCATGCGCCTCGTGACACGCCCCGACCTGGACGGCCTGACCTGCGCCGTGCTCCTTTCCCATTGCGAGACGGTGGACTCGTTCGAGTTCGTGCATCCGCAGCAGGTCCGCGACCGGGAGGTCGAGATCGGGAAGGACGACATCCTCGCCAACGTGCCGTATCACCCATCGTGCGGGATATGGTTCGACAACCACCTCCTGACAGACTCCGTCTCGACGCCTCCCCAGGGTTTCCGGGGGCGCTACGGCCAGGCCCCGAGCGCCGCCCACCTCGTGTACGAGCACTACCTCCCCACACACCCCGAGCTCAGTAAGTACGAAGAGCTCGTCCGCGAGACGGACCGCCTCGACTCGGCGCAACTCGAGCTGAACGACGTCGTCGCGCCGGCTGGCTACATGCTTCTGGGGTTCACGCTCGATCCCAAGAGCGGCCTGGACGGTGTCCAGGAGTACTTCCTGGACCTGCTGCCCGCGATGAAGACCAGGACGATCCAGGAGGTCCTGGACCTGCCCTCGGTCCGTGACCGGGCCCGGCGACTGGGCGAGCAGGACCGCCGCTTCCGCGAGATCGCCGTCGCCAACTCCACTCTCGACGAGGGCATCGTCGTGACCGACTTCCGCTCGGTGGACCCCCTCCCCGTGGGCAATCGGTTCTTGATCTACACCGTGTTCCCCGAGGCGACGGTCTCCATGAGAATCCAGCACGGGCGGGCACCAGACACGATCTCGGTGAGCCTGGGCCGATCGATCTTCAACCGCAACAGCCGAGCCAATATCGGGATCCTGATGTCGATGTACGGCGGCGGAGGCCAGGCGGGGGCCGGGGCCTGCGTGCTGCCCGTGGCCAGCGCCGACACCCAGATCGCTGAGATCATCGCGGCGCTGAAACGGAATGCCTGACCCCCTGCCGGCGGCTCGCCCGAGGGGTTGAGGGGCGTGGCGGTCTTCCTCCTCGACGAGCGGCTCGTGTTCCCGCCGCCGGAGGAGGCGCCTCGCATGGGGCCCCTCGCCGTGGGTGGCGATCTTCGGCCCGAACGGCTGGTGCTCGGCTACTCGCTGGGGATCTTTCCCTGGTACTCGGCCAACGAGCCGATCCAGTGGCATTCCCCCGACCCTCGCATGGTGTTGCTGGCCGACGAGCTGCGGGTCACCCGCTCGCTCCGCCGGACGATTCGCAAGGGGCGCTTCCGGGTGACGCTCGACACGGCGTTTGCGGCCGTGGTGGAGGCCTGCGCGGAGACACCGCGCCCGGAGCAGGACGGGACCTGGATCACCGAGGAGATGAAGGCGGCGTACGTCGAGCTCCACGCGCGGGGGCTCGCCCACTCGGCAGAGGCCTGGGATGGCGACGAGCTGGTGGGGGGGCTCTACGGCGTCTCCCTGGGGGCGGCGTTCTTCGGGGAGTCGATGTTCGCCCACCAGGCCGACGCTTCGAAGGTGGCGTTCGTGACGTTCACGGAGCAGCTCGCGCGCTGGGGGGTTCGTCTGATCGACTGCCAGGTGTACACGGAGCACCTGGCACGCTTTGGGGCCGGCGAGTGGCCTCGGGAGGAGTTCCTCAGGGCGCTTCGGGGGGCGCTGGAGCGGCCGACGCGAGTGGGGGTGTGGCGGTTCGACGCCCCTGAGGGTGGTGGAGGCGGCTAACGTCTAGGCTCTGATGGCCATCGTGCTGGGACGCAGGACCCTTGGGCAGAAGAGGTCCCCTCCGCGGCTGACGCTGTTGGCCATCGTGCAGGGACGCGGGACCCTCGGGCAGAAGAGGTCCCCTCCGCGGGGGACGTTCGCGGGCAACAGAAGAGCAGAAGGAACGTCTTTGCCCGCTCACTCGGGCGTCGGGCGGACTCTATGTCGTCAATGCACCGACTAACGCCCCCGCTGCGGGGACCTCTTCAGTCCTGGAAGCCCGTGAGCTATCGCTCATCGCCCATCGCCCATCGCCCATCGC
>CAXMOH010000458.1:0-4258 GCA_964194855.1 uncultured Hyphomicrobium sp. | reverse complement strand
GGGACGCCGGCGACTTCTGGTGCATCCAGGAGGACATCAAGGTTCCCGACATGGAGACTCGTCGTCCGCGCAAGGACGATCAGAAGTGGGGAGGGGCCGAGGGCGACGCGCGTCGCGTCCTCAACCTCACGGACGGCTCCGAGAGGCCGCTCGGGGAGTGGAACACCATGGTGATAGAGGCCCGCGGGCGCTCCGTCACCGTCTGGGTGAACGGCGATCTCGTCAACAACGGCTTCGACTCCACGGCGGACCGCGGCAAGATCGCGATCCAGGCCGAGGGCACCGAGGTCGAGTTCCGCCGCGTCGAGATCGGTCCGCTGGGCCCCGCGCCGCAGTAACTACTGGCGCGCGACGGCGTACTCGATCTGGGCCTGCGTCAGCGCCCGGCGATCCGGACGGGGATCGAGCGCGCGGGCCTTCCGAAGCTCGGCCTCCGCCCCCGCCTCATCGCCCCTCTCCCGCAGCACCAGCGAGACGAGATAGTGTGCCGCCGCCCGGCCGTCCGCGCGCGACTCCTCCGAGGCTGCGGTCCGCGCGCTCGCTTCGAGGCGCTCGAGGAGCCCACCGGCCTCGTCCGTGCGGCCCAGTGCCTTCAGTGCGAGCGCCTGGTAGTGGGTCCCCAGCGATGGTCGGGGATGGTCCTCTTCGAGGATTGCCTGAAGGAGTGCCGCCCGCTCCTCTCCTTCGCGCGCGCCGGCCTGCTTCCACAGGACGTGGGCGCGCAGATCCGGCGTTCTCGGGGCCACTTCGAGATTCTTCGGGTACTCGCCCGCCCGCTCGTAGTGTCGGCGAGCCTCGTCGGTTTCCCCTCGCGCGAGAGCGAGATCGCCGAGCCCCTGCTGCGCCTCGACCCAGGCGTGGTGCAGCTCATAGGCACCCTCCCACGAGCGGAAATGTCGTGAGCCGAGAACACGGGCGACACGGGTGAGGTCGGCCGGCGTTCCGCGACTCAGGAGCAGATCGATCCAGCGCTTCGCGAGGTCGCCTCTCCGCTCGACGGTCTCGCGGTGGTCCTCGAGGAGCGCCAGGCGGTCGGCCGCCGGCACTTCGAGCCGCTCGGCGGTCTGGTCGCGCTCGAGGAGAACCCGGGCGTCGGTGCTGTCGAGGGCAAAGGCCCTGTCATAGGCGACGAGCGCGGCGCGGTCGTCTTCGTGCAGACGGGCCTCGGCGTAGCCGATGTTCCGCCACGTGAGAGGCAGTCGGTCGTTGGACGTCACGGCCGCTCGCCAACGACGGAGGCCCTCCTCCCGTTGACCAAGGCCGTAGAGCAGGTTGGCCAGCAGATGAGAGGCCGAGGCGTCCGAGGGGTGAGCCGACAGCGCCGCCTCCAGGGCCTTCATCTCGACGATCCGGTGTGGGTTCGCCCGAGCCAGCGGGCCGGCCGACCCCGCACGAAAATGCCGGGCCGCGCCTTCTTCGTCGCCCAGGGCCCTGCTGAACGAGCCGCGCAGGTAGCGGACCATCGGCCCGGAGTCCGCGACGGTCGGGTCCGCCAGGACCGCGTCCGCGTCCTCGAAGAGCCCTGCCTCGGCGTACGCCTCCGCGAGTGTGATCGAGTTCTGAACCGAGCCGCGCATGACGGAGCTGCGGATCGCCTCCCACCCTTCCACAGGGCGGCTCAGTGCCCGGAGGGCGAGCGCCTTTTCGTGCGCCGCCATGAAGTGCATGGGATCCGAGGCGAGTGCCCTCTCGGCGGCGGCAAGGGCCGCTTCGGGCTGCTCGAGGTGTCGATGGACTGCGGCCGCCAGCGCCGGGACGTCGGCAAAGCGGCCGTTCCCGGCCTCGGCCGCGCGCGCTCTTTCCAGGGCCACACGTGGATCGCCGCGGCGCAGCTCCAGCCGAGCCAGGTTGAGGTGAGCGCTTGCGAAGAGAGCATCGCCCGATCCCGCCCGAGTGAACCGGTCCCGAGCGTCCTCGAAGCGCTCGAGCCCCAGCGAAGCAAGAGCGCGGCCGTAGTGGAGGCGCGGGTTGTCCGAGTCCCGCTCGAGCGCCCGGTCCAGGGATCGAAGCGCGTCGTCCCACCGCGCTTCCTTCAGCGCCATGAAGCCCATCTCCGCGTTGGCCCGGGAATCGCCGGGATCACGGCGCAGGATCTCTTCGTAGCACTCGAGCGCCTCTTCCGTCTTGCGGAAGCGGTCGAGCCACTCGCCGCAGTGGTAGAGCTCGTCCGTCGTCATGCCCGCTGCGAGCGTCCACCGGCGCGGCGGTGCTGGAAGCGTAACCTCGCGAGTGGGCCGCTGCTGCAGATCGAGCAGGAGCCGTCCTTCGTCGTCGTAAACCGCCAGATGCAGATCGTGAACTGCCGCCGTTCCTGGCGCCGGCTCCTCGATCGTGAACGGTCGGTCCGGGGCGATGCGCGTCACGCTTTCGCTCAGCACGCGGCCGGTTTGCGTGTCACGAAGGACCACCTTCACGCCCTCGAACACCCCGGTGGCGTAGACGCCGGCGAAGGCATGGCCCTCGCGGAGGTCCGTGTTCAGGGCGAAGTCCGCGTCCGCCTCGTGGAAGCCTTGGGTGTCACGGATCGGATACCAGTAGTCGTGCGCCGTCCGCACCTCGTGGGGCTCCATCCAGTGGTAGTCGGGCTGGTTGTCGGAGAAGGCCCCGGCCTGGGGCTCGAAATAGGCGCCGCCCCCTTCGGTGAGGATGTCCTCCCAGATCCGCCCCGAGAGGCCGGATCCCCACGTCCACAGCTTCTTCCCGGGCATGAGGCGGTGGTCGGCCACGTGCACCGTGCCCCCCTGGGCCCGGTGGTCGTAGATCCCGAACCAGTCGTCCTGGCTCTCATATGCAAAGAAGCTGGAAGCGTTCTTGACGTTCTTCCACCACGAGAGATCGACATCGTCGTGAACGGGCCAGCTCCAGAACTCCCTCTTCCCGTGACCCGCGACGACGTTGCCGGGGTACTGGGCCTGGGACCACTCGTTCGCGTGCGTGGCCCCGGTGGCCCAGAACTGGAAAGACACGCGGTGGTTTGTGGGGTTGATGAAGACGTAGTCGCACCGGACGCGGCTCCGCCCCGGCTCGAGTGTCATGCCCACCAGCCAGCGGGTGTTGTAGATGGGCTCCGTCTCTCCAACCCAGACGGTGGCGCTCCCGTCGTCGTGACGGACGATGCGGTGGTCCACCGGCATGAAGCCCGACGGGCGGTGACCGTGGGGAAAGTTCCACTCGATGCCCCCGGAGATCCACGCCCCGGTCATGCTGATGAGACCGGGCTTGATCGTGCGCTGCCAGTAGAGCCACACGTAGTCGTTCGTCTTGTCCACCGCGCCGTGGAGGCGGCCGCCAATCTCGGGGAGGATCAGGACCTTCACGTACTCGTTCTCGAGGAAGACCGCGTCGTAGACTCGATCCACCTTGCGGTCGGTGAGCTCGTCGTTGAGCGTGTAGGGGTAGATGCGCCCCTGGGGCCCGGGGTAGACGGGGTGGGGCGACGGCGGCCCGATCTCCCAGGTGGGGATGGAGAGCTTTTCTTCCCGCACCGAGACCGGGTCGGCTGCGGCCGCCATCGATCCCACGACGAGCAAGGTGACGAAGAGCACGGCGGTTTTCCTCAATCGCGTTTCCTCCGCGGCCCACTCCCAGGCCGGTGCTCCAGCGTCGGGGGTTTGCTCGGGCCGCCCGGAGCATATCTCTCGTGGGCGAGAGCTGTTGTTCCCGGGCCGGTCGGGCACGTATGCTCGGCCCGCGACGGCCGGGCTGTCGCCGAAAGGGCCATGCCCCCCTCAATAAGGATGATGACGATGGACCAGCAGGAGAAAGACCGGATTCGGCCGCCGCTCGCCCTGGGCGTCGACGTGGGTGGAACGAGCACGAAGGCCGGCCTGGTGGACAAGGCCGGGAACGTCTTTGCGTTCAGGCGCTTCGAGACACGGGGTCGTGGCGACTCCGCCGAGCCCTTCATGGCCGACCTCCGGGAGTGCGTGAGTGGCCTTCTCGACGAGGCCCCCGTCGACGTGGCGGGCATCGGTTTGTCGGTGCACGGGTGGACGGACGACGAGCGCAAGGGGCCCATCCTGTGCCTCAACACACCGGCGCTCCACGGCGTCGACATGAAGACGCCTCTCGGCCAGGAGTTCAAGCTACCGGTTGTGGTCAACAGCGACCTCACCGCTCACGTGCTCGCCGAGTACGCCTATGGGGTGGGGAAGGGTGCGGCCCGCTTCCTGTGCCTGGCGCTGGGCACCGGGCTCGGCGCGGGTGTGGTGGTGAACGGGCAGCCACTGCGCTACGTCGGAGGGTGCGCGGGCGACAC
>CAXMOH010000457.1:0-2917 GCA_964194855.1 uncultured Hyphomicrobium sp. | reverse complement strand
CATCAAGCTGGGCCGTCTCGAACGGCTCAGCGAGGTCCTCTGGTGGTCGGCCGGGGAGGGCGAAGAAAACCCCCACACGCTGAAGGGCGGCCCCGGCGCCTGGGAGCACATCGTCTTCGGGACGGACGAGGGACCAGGTGGCCTCGTGCCCAACATAGAGCGCTTTCAGAGGATGCTCGACGCCAACAACGTCCCCGAGGCGGCGCGGCCGCGCATGTGGGGTCTCACGATGGCCGAAGTGCTGGGCATCGATCCCGGGACTCGACGGCCCCGCGCCTGACCCGGAGCAGCCAGAGAAGCGAGAGGGCGGTCGGCAGCTCCGAGAGGCTCGTCCGCGCTCACCGCGGCCGCGACCATCGCGAGGAAGAGAACAGGCAACAGCGCGCGCCTCGCGCACCCGAGGCGCAGCCAGAAGATCAAGAACAGTCGACTCTCCGCCGAGGGAATGGGTGCTTTGCGTCTCTTGGCCCGTGAGGGGGTGGGGCCACTTCCAGGGAACGGACCTATTTATACGCCCTGCGGAGCGGTCTCGACCCTACTGCTGCAGCCGTCGAACCCGCGTGCAGGACGGTTTGTGGCCGCCGGTGCACGCTTTCCGGTAATAAGGCAGAGCCTTCATGGGATCGCGGGCCGCTTCCCACGCCTGGCCCACCTCGTAGCAGGCCGCGGCGACGTCGCCGTTGCACGACTTGGCGAACAGCTGCAGAAGCTCGCGCCGGGTGGCCTTGTTGCCTCTCTCAAGAAGACGAGCGAGCCGGTAGCAGTCGCTGAGGATGCCTCCTTCGCAGGTCCGGGTATAGAGGGTCTTGGCCTCTGTGAGGTTCTGGCTGATGATGTCGCCCTTTTCTCGCATGGCGGCCAGCCGGCTGCAGCCCTTGAGGGAGTCGGCCTCGCACGCCTCGCGGAAGAGCGCCGCCGCCCGGTTGAGGTCGCGGCGGACGGCGCCGCCCTTGTGGAAGAGCTCACCCAGGGTGACGCAGCCTCGCGGGTCGCCCTCGGTGCAGGCCGTGCGGAGGAGCGTCATGGCCTCGGAGAGGTCGCGCTCGACCCCGGCGCCCTTGGACGTGAAGATCGCAAGCTCGTAGCAACCTCTTCCCACCTCGCCGTCGCAGGCCTGGCGAAAATAGCCGGCCGCCTTGGTATTGTCCCGCGCGGTCCCCTCGCCATCGCGGTGAAGCTCACCGAGGCCGAGGCACCCAAGGGGCGCTCCGCCGTCGCAGGCTCTCACGAAGAGCTCGAGGGCCTGAGCGGAATCCTTCGGGATTCCGGCGCCTCTTTGAAAGGCGGCGCCCAGAGCCGCGCAGGCCGACGTGCGCCCACCCTCGCAGGCCTTGCGCCCGAGGCCCACCGCGCGCT
The DNA here is from genome assembly GCA_964194855.1 of uncultured Hyphomicrobium sp. Taxonomy (GTDB): domain Bacteria; phylum Acidobacteriota; class Vicinamibacteria; order Fen-336; family Fen-336; genus JAJDNS01. The sequence goes on along the minus strand of CAXMOH010000457.1, from coordinate 1,561 downwards.
CGAGGTCTTTCTTCACTCCCCGGCCGTCGGCATACTGCACCGCAAGGAGGTGGCAGCTCTTGAGGTCGTCGCCGTCGCAGCCGAGCGCGAACAGCTCCGCCGCCCGGGCGTCGTCCCGGGCCATGGGCGTGCCGGCCTCGTACATCGCTCCGAGGCTCCCGCACGAAGAAGCGATGCCCTTGTCGCAGGCGATGCCGTAGAGCTCGACGGCCCGCCCCAGGTGCCGGTCCACCTCGTCCCCGGCCTCCAGCATCTGTGCGAGCTCGGCACAGGCCTCGGCGACGTCCCACGCGCAGACTCGCTGGTAGAGCTCGGTCGCCTTCACCAGGTCGACCTTCGTCCCCACGCCTCGCCGGCGACGGTGGCCCAGCTCGAAGCACGCCGAGGCCAGCCCGAGCTCGCAGGCCTTCTCGACGTAGTCGGTCGCCTTCTCGACGTCGCGACCCACGCCCGTGCCCGCGTCGTACATCTCCGAGAGCTGTATGCACTCAGGCGCGGCACCGCCCTTGCACGATTTCTCCAGGGCCTTTCGAGCGTCGTCGTCCTGAGCCTGAGCCGTGGCGACGGACGCGAGAAGCAGGGCGACAGCGATCCCGACGCGCATTGTGGCCTCCTTCACTGCAGCAGAGTCTACGCTCTGCGGGTCCTTTCCTCCATTGCGCTGGGTCACAGACGGCCCGAGGACCCCCTTGCAAGGCCGGGGCGGAGTGGGCTAGGTTGCGGCCATGGCTGATTTGCCCAACGTGCTCTCGCTGGAGGGGCGTGTCGCGGTCGTGACCGGGGCAGGGCGAGGTATCGGCGGGGCGACGGCCCGACAGCTGTCCCGGGCCGGCGCCCAGGTGGCGCTCCTCGATCTCGATCCGGCCGGGGTGAACCGCACCGCCGAAGCGATCGGGCTCGAGGGCGGAGAGGCGCTGGCTTTCACCAACGACATCACCGACTCGTTCGCGGTGGAGCGGACCCTCGACCACGTCATCGAAGAGTGGGGACGGATCGACGTCCTCGTGAACAATGCCGGCGTGCTGAGCGAGGCTCCCCTGGAGGATCTCACCGACGAGGACCTGGAGGAGAGCCTGGACATCAACCTCCGCGGGACCCTGGTGTGCACCCGGGCCACGGTGCCCCACATGGTGGCCCGGGGGGCCGGACGCGTGATCTCCGCCGCCTCCATGTCCACCCGCATCGGCGCCGTGGGGCTGACGGCCTATTCGGCGTCGAAGGGCGCCATCGTGGGCATGACCCGGACCTGGGCCCGCGAGCTCGGCCCGAAAGGGATCACGGCCAACGCGGTCGCCCCCGGCTTGATCGACTCCGAGACGACCAGCGCGGTCCCGGCGAGCGTGCTGGAGGCCACCCTCTCCCGGCTTCCCGCCCGGCGGCTCGGGCGTCCCGAGGAGGTCGCCGCGGTCTACGTGTTCCTGGCCTCCGATCTCTCGTCGTTCATCAACGGCTCCATCCTCGGCGTCGACGGCGGGCTGTTCCTGGTTTAGCCCCGATCTGTCCCCCTATCTCAACCTCGGTCGCGGAGGGCCTGGCGGGTGTCGCGATCGATGTCCCGGCG
>CAXMOH010000456.1:0-7512 GCA_964194855.1 uncultured Hyphomicrobium sp. | reverse complement strand
CCAGAAGAAGATCTGGCACGGCCGCCTGCTCCACGGCGAGAGCCGCACGCTGGCGCGCATGGGCCAGCACGAGGAGGCCTGGAAGAACGTCGTCGCGGTTCGCCAGATGATCGACGACGGCGGCGAGGACGGCGAGCCGTTCGAGCCCGCGTACCACTACCTCGTGGGATACTGCAAGCTCGAGGCGGGCGAGACCGACGCCGCCATCGAGCACCTGAAGCAGGCGGACCCGAACGACCCGTTCCAGCGCCTGCTTCTGGCCCGAGCCTACGAGAAGGCAGGTCAAGATACCGAGGCGCGCGAGGCCTACGAGGAGGTCGTCGCCTCCCAGACGAACAACATCGAACGGGCCCTGTCCCTGCCCGAGGCCCAGCGCAAGCTGAACGCCGGCTAGATTCGACGTTGCGGGTGGCGCCGGGGAGCCCTGCCTCTCCCCGGCCCAACCCCCGCGCAGGCACGGTGCCCTCACCCACGCGGCGACCCGGGCTTCGGGGCGAACAACGATATATTGTATAATCGTTGTGCATGAAGACGATCGCATCCAGAGCGCTTGCGGCCAGCCCCGGGAAGGTCTGGGAAGCTCTCGAGCGGGAAGGCGCGGTGGTGATCACGAAGGATGGGGTCCCTCGCAGCATCATGGTCCCCACGAGCGACGCCACGCTGCTCGAGGACGTCCAGGAGCTCGTGTTCGCACGAGCCCGCAAGGCGGCCCGGGCGATTCGCGCTCGAGCGGCCGAGACCGGGGCCGACGCGATGACGGTCGCGGAGATCGACCAGGAGATCCAGGCCGCACGTCGAGCTCGCAGGGCCAAGGGCCGGCGTGGCTGACGCACCCGTCTGGGTGCTGGACACGAACGTCCTCGTCTCCGGGCTGCTCTCGCCCTCCGGACCGCCGGGCCGGCTCGTCGACGTTCTGGTCGCCCGGCGCCTCAGGCTCGCCCTCGATGACCGAGTAGAGCTCGAGTACCGTGAGGTTCTCGCGCGCCCGAAGCTCGGCATCGAGCCGGTCCGCCGCGAGGCTTTTCTGGCGATTCTGCAGTTCCAGGACCACCTGACGGCCCTGCCCTGGCCACATCGGGCTCTCCCGGACGCGGACGACGTCATCTTCCTCGAGGTCGCTCTTCAGACGTCCGCGCGCGTGGTCGTGACTGGGAATCTGAAGCACTTCCCCCGCGGTCGCCGCGGGCCCGTGGACGTCATGTCGCCGCGAGCGGCGTGGGAGCGTTTCGTTGGGATGGGACTCACGTAGGAGCAGAGCCAAGACCGCCACCACTGGGGCGCGCATGGTCGAGAAAGCGGCTGGCCTCGCACAAGGGCCCGGCGCTTGACGGTGGTGGTGCATCGGGTCGATAGCCTCGCCTGATGCTCCCCCGCGAATGGAACTGAGGCGGCTCGGGAAGTACGAGATCGTCGGCAAGATCGGCCAGGGCGGCATGGGCGAGGTGTTCCGTGCCGCCGCAGGTCGCCGGCTCCGCTAGGGGTCGCTTGGCACGAGTCCCCCGGGCTCCAGGTCGCCCCAGTCGAGCCCGGACGTGTCGAGCCGTGCCTACTCGGCAGCGAGCGAAAGGGCGGTCTCCTTGTCGAACAGGTGCGCACGCCGGGGATCGAGGCCGAGTGTGATGTCTTGACCTGCGGTGACTTCCACTTCCTTGTCCAGGCGAAAGACCAGCTCCGTGCCCCCGACGACTGCGTTGACGTACTGCTCGGACCCGAGGGGCGAGACCAGCGTCACTTTGACGCGCAGTACCTCGCGTCCCGCGCCCACCTGCCGCGGATCGACGTCCTCGGGGCGCAGCCCGAGGACCGTCGCTCGGCCCGTCTGGCCCTCCAGAGTGGCGGGCTCCACGCCCCGCAGCGGCAGCACGAAGCCCTCGCGCACGAACGTGTAGCCGTCGCCGTCGCGCCGCAACACGCCCTCCAGGAGGTTCATCTGCGGGCTGCCGATGAAGGAGGCCACGAACAGGTTTCGCGGCCGCTCATAGATGTCGTCCGAGGTGCCGAGCTGCTGGATGACGCCGTGATTCATCACCGCGATCCGGTCGGCGAGGGTCATGGCCTCTGCCTGGTCGTGGGTCACGTAGACGAAGGTCGTGCGCATCGTCTGGTGGAGCTTCTTGATCAGGGAGCGGGTCGAAACGCGCAAGGCTGCATCGAGGTTCGACAGCGGCTCGTCCATGAGGAACACCGAGGGCCTGCGCACGATGGCCCGCCCGAGCGCGACGCGCTGACGTTGGCCACCGGAGAGCTGGTTGGGGCGCCGGTCGAGCAGGTGTCCGATCTCGAGCTGCTCGGCCGCCTCGGCCACCCGTCGTTCGATCTCTTCCTTCGGTGTCTTCTTGAGCCGCAGCCCGAAGGCCATGTTCTCGGCCACGGTCTTCTGCGGGTAGAGAGCGTAGGTCTGGAAGACCATGGCCACGTTTCTCCGGTGTGGAGGCACGAAGTTGACGAGCCCGTCGTCGAAGTAGACGTCCCCCTCGGTGAGCTCCTCCAGGCCCGCGATGATGTTCAGCGTCGTGGTCTTCCCGCAGCCCGACGGCCCGAGCAGGACCATGAACTCCGTGTCTCGGATCTCCAGGTCGAGCCGATCGACGGCCGTGACCGATCCGTAGCGTTTCGTCAGGCTCTCGCAGCGGATGCTCGCCATGGGTGTCCCCCGCCCTTCAACCCTTGACCGCGCCGGCCGTCAGTCCACCGACGATGTAGCGCTCGAAGAGCACGGCGAGCAGCACCGGCGGAACGATGGCCACCACCCCGGCTGCGTTGACGAAGGAGAAGCTGGTGGTGAAATCGAACACGAAGCCGGAGATCACGATCGGGAGCGTCTGCGCTCCGATGGTCTGGGTGAGGATCAGCGCAAGGACGAACTCGTTCCAGCTGGTCAGAAAAGCGAACATGAGGGAAGCCACGATTGCGGGCATGCCGAGGGGCAGGAACACGTGGTAGAGCACCTGCCAGTGGGAGCACCCGTCGACCCGCGCCGCCCTGTCGAGGTCCGCAGGGATCGACTCGAAGTAGTTGATCAAGATGAAGATGGTGAAGGGCAAGGTCACGGCCAGATAGGCCAGGACCAGCGACTCTCGGGTGTCGATCAACCCGAGATGACGGATGATCAGGAACAGCGGCACGACCAGGGCGATGTCGGGGATCACCCGCGTCACCAGAATCCCGTACAGCGCCTGTCGGCGGCCGCGAAAGTGGATGCGCGCGATGGCGTAGCCCGCCGTCAGGCTGAAGACGATGTTCAAGACCGCGACCCAGAGGCCCACGTAGAGGCTGTTATAGAGCGACGGCAGCAGGTTCCGCGCCGCCGACGGAATGAACTCCCCGGTGGCCGGGTCGGCGGCGCGACGCGTCTCGTAGGTCACCCGTTCGTCGTTGTAGAAGAAGATGCCCTGGAAGTTGGCGAGGGTGGGGTTCTCGGGAATCCACTGGGTCGGCTTCGCCACGATGTCGGTCTCCGACGTCACCGAGGAGGCGAAGACCCAGTACACCGGTCCAAGGACGTAGATCAAGAACAGGATCGAGAGCACGAACAGCAACGCCTTGCGCCCGATCACGGGCAGCAGCGGACGGCGTCGGCCGGGAGACTCCCTGGCACTCCTCATGCGCGGCGCCCCAGGGTCCGGACGACCATGTACGCCAGGGCGAAGGTCACCATCGACAGGATGAACGCGATGGCCGACCCGACGCCGAACTTCAGGCTGTTGAAGGTCTCGACGTAGAGCTGCCACGAGACGGTGAACGACGCATCGCCCGGTCCTCCCTGCGTCATGATGGCGAACAGGTCGAAGTGGCGGATCGAGATCATGGTCTCGTAGACGAACACCAGCATGAACCCGGGCTTCAGCGCCGGCAGCGTCACGTGAGAGAAGCGCTGGAGCACGCCCGCGCCGTCGACCTCGGCCGCTCGGTACAGATCGGCCGGGATGGACTTCATGGTCACCAGGAGCAGGATCGCCGCCAGCGGCATCTGCTTCCACACCGCGGCCTGGGCGATCAGGTACAGGGTCTTGTCGGGATCCCCCAGCCAGATGACGTACTCGTCGATGAGCCCGAGCTGGAGCAGCAGCCCGTTCAGCGACCCGTAGGTCGAGTCGTAGATCCACTTCCACATGAGCCCGTTCACGATGGACGGTGTGGCCCAGGGAACGAGGAGGAGCACCGCGAGCACTCGCCGGCCGCGGAACGCCTCGTTGAGGAACAGCGCCACACCGAGCGCCACGGCGACGGTGGTCGAGACCGTGACCATCGTGTAGACCGTCGTGCGCCTGACCGCGACCCAGAACCGCGGGTCGCTGAAGACGAGCTCGTAGTTGCCCAGACCCACGAAGGGTGCGCGATGGGGCCGCGTCAGGTTGATGTCGAAGAGGCTCGTGTAGAACGCCTGAAGGATCGGGTAGACGGCGATGACGGCGAGCACCAGCAACGCGGGCAGCAGCAGGACCAGCGCGCTGCGCTCGTCGTAGTTGAACCGCCTTTGGAGCGCGGCGGGAAAACCGGTGGCCGGGGGCGGCGCGTCCGTCATCGGCTCAGTACGCGGCCTTCAACCGATCCCAGGCCTCTCCCGACTCCGTCAGCGCCTCGGTCGCGGTGACCTGGTTGAGGACGGCCTTCTGCCACGCCTGGCTGTTGATCTGGTTCCACTCGGCGAACCAGGGCGTGATGACGTCCTTCTCGACGACGAGGCCCGCCTGCTCGCTCACGATCTCGCCGCCGCCCAGGTATCGCTCATGGAAGGCGACGATGTCGGGGTCGCTCTCGAGCGACGTCGTGCAGAACGGCACCCCGAGGTCGAGCATCAACATCTTCTGGAAACGGTACTCGCCCAGGGCTTTGCCGCCGAACCACTCGATGAGCTTCACCACGTTCTCGGCTTTCGACGGGTCTCGCTGGGCGGCGGTCGTCATCCCGTAGAACCGCACCCACCCGCAGGTGGCGTGGGTTCCGTCCGGTCCCCTGGGCATCAGCGCCATCCGCACCTTGCCGGCGACCTGCGACTCGGCAGGGTTGTTCAGCGGACGAGAGCGGTAGCGCGGGATGATGCCGAAGGCGTGCTGCCCGGCCCCGAACGCCTTGAGGCCGTTCATCTCCTGGGTGCTGGCCGCACCGGGCGAGATGATCTCGTGCTCGTGGATGGCATCCTGGAGCCACCGAAGCGCCGCCACCGCTCCTCCCCGGGGGTCCTGCACGATGGATTTCCCGCCGCCGTCGACGAAACGTCCGCCGAAGGAGAACACGAGGCTCGAGATGAACTCGACCATCCAGGCATCGGCCTCGAGGGAGATCAGCATGGGGTAGTCGCACAGCCCCTTTCGCTTGATCTCGAGGCTGTGCTCGACCACCTCTTCCCACGTCTCGGGCGGCGCCGAGATCCCCGCCTCGCCGAGGATCTCCTCGTTGTAGAGGAAGCCCATGAAGTCGGTGTAGTAGACGTTGCCGTACTGCCGGCCCTGGTAGGTCATGGAGTCGATGCAGTACTGCCGCAGGTCGTCGTTGTACTTCATGAGGGACGGGTACTGGTCGACGGGCGCGATCCAGCCCGCCTCGGAGAACTCGGGCAGCCAGGCATCGTTCACCCACATGACGTCCAGGGGCGCGCCGCTGACGAACTTGGTGATGAGGATCTGCCGAAACTGCGCCCCGGGCGCGTTCTCGTAGGCGACCTGGATGCCGGTCTCCTTCTCGAAGGCGTTGACGTGGCTCTTCACCTGGTCGACCGCCGCGGACCAGGTGGCGAAGTGGATCCGCTCCCGGGCCTTTGCGCAGGCCGAGGCGAAAGGCAGCGACGAGAGCGCTCCCATGGCTGCCGAGCCCTTCAAGAAACGGCGTCGGCTCATGGCTGGATCTCTCGAGCTCTTCATCAGGCAGCTCTCCTCCGGGTCCTGTGCGGGACCCGGCTCGCCCAGGAAGCGGGGCGAAGGCCTCGGAAGCATAGCCATTGGACCCGGCGAGTCAATTGGGCCAGCGGTCCCGGCCGAGAACCCCTCCTCTGGAATGTATACTCCGTTGCCATCACCCTGAGGAGAAAGCCGTGAGCTCAGACGACCTCTGCTTCACTCCGGCCCACGTGCTTCGCAGCCGCATTGCCTCGAAGGAGCTGTCTCCCGTCGACCTGGTGGAGGCGGTCATCGCCCGTGCCGAGCGCGTGGACGAGCAGGTCAACTTCATTGCGCTGCCGCGCTTCGACCAGGCACGGAAAGCGGCCGCGGCCGCAGAGGCGGCGCTGGCCCGGGGCGAGTCGCTCGGGCCGCTCCACGGCATCCCCATCACGATCAAGGACAACGTGCCGACGACGGGCGACCTGACGACCATCGGCTCCTACGCTTTCGAGCACAACGTCGCGAAGCACGACGCGGAGATGGCCAAGCGCCTCATGGCCGCCGGGGCCATCGTCTACGCGAAGACGACCACACCGGAGTTCGCCCACCGGGTGCTCACCGAGTCGCCGCTTCACGGCGTGACCCGGAGCCCCTGGTCGCTCGAGCACACCCCCGGGGGCTCCAGCGGGGGCGCCAGCGCGGCGGTGGCCGCCGGCTGTGGACCCCTCGCCCAGGGCACCGACGGCGGCGGCTCGATCCGCTGCCCGGCCTCGTGCACCGGCATCGTCGGCATCAAGCCCACGCTCGGCCGCGTCCCCTTCGAGCTGATGCCCGACGCCTTTGGCAACTACGCCTTCACCGGCCCGTTGACGCGCACCGTCGACGACGCGGCGCTGATGCTTTCGGTCATGTCCGGACCCCTCCCTGACGATCCCTGGACGCTGGCGGTCCCCGCGCTGCCGACCCCCGAGGAGCACGTCGGCGGATCGGTGGATGGGCTGCGGGTCGCCTGGATCGAGCGCTTTGGCGACACGCCCCTCGACCCCGAGGTGGCTTCGGCCACAGGCGACGCGGTCGCGGCGCTTTCGGACGCCGGCGCCCGTGTGGAGGCCCTGGTCGAGCCGGCGTTTGCCGACGTGTTCGAGTACTACGCGGTCATCGCGACCGCCGCCCACGGAGGGCGGCTCACGGGACTCCTCGAGAAGTGGGGAGATAAGATCACGCCGAGCATGCGCTCCTGCATCGAGCAGGGCGGTACCTACAGCGCAGCCCAATTGGTGCAGGCCTCGGATCGTCGGACCGCGCTCTTCCGCCGGGTCCAAAAGCTTCTCGAAGAGCACGACCTGATCGTGACTCCGACGCTGAACGCGCCGCCCAAGACGGTGGACGAGAACGGCGCCATCAACTCGCTCATGTACTCCCAGTGGGCGGTCTATCTCTACCCGTTCAACCTGACCGCCCACCCGGCAGCGTCGGTGCCGGTGGGCTTCACGGATTCCGGCCTGCCCATAGGGCTCCAGCTGGTCGGCCCGTATTACTCGGAGCCCCGTCTGCTCGAGACGATGGCCTGGCTGGAGGCGAACAGACCGTGGGCGGCTCGGCGTCCGCCGATCTGAGCGGCCGCCGGCTCGCCTGGGCGGAACCCAGTCCGTACGGAGGTGTGCGATGACGAGACCCGTGGTCACAGTCGAAG